>NZ_PQMX01000060.1:0-36018 GCF_004368385.1 Burkholderia sp. B10
GGCCTCGGCGCCTTGCGCAAGTCGCTGCAAGGCGAAGCCGAACGGCGCGAACGCACGCGCGTCGAAGCCGCGAAGGCCACGCGCCAGGCGGAGGCCGACGCAAACCTGTTCCGCAATGAAATCGGCGCGATCCGGCCGCTGAACGCGCCGCCGCGCGCGAGCGCCGGCCGCACGCCGCCCGACCCGGTGCCGAAGCAGACGCAGCGCGACGAGGAAGCGGTGCTGAACGCGACGCTGTCGGACGAATTCGATCCCGAAACGCTGCTCGACAGCGACGAATCGCTGTACTACCACCGCCCCGGCATCAGCCGTGACGTGGTGCGCAAGCTGCGCAGCGGCGCATGGATCGTGCAGGCGCAGCTCGACCTGCACGGGATGCGGCGCGACGAGGCGCGCGACGCGCTCGCGGAATTCATCCGCGAAGCCGGCAAGAAGGGCTTGCGCTGCCTGCGCGTGATCCACGGCAAGGGGCTCGGCTCGATCGGCAAGGAGCCGGTGCTGAAGGGCAAGGTGCGCGCGTGGCTCGTGCAGAAGGAAGAAGTGATCGCGTTCTGCGAGGCGCGCGGCCACGACGGCGGCGCCGGCGCGGTGCTCGTGCTGCTGCAGCCGCCCGCGTCGCCGGCCGATCGGGGGCCGCGTGCCGCATCCTAGGCTCACGCTCGCGATCTCGATCCTCGAGGCGATCGCGACGCTGGCGTTTGCGATCTCCGGCTTCATCGAGGCGCGCAAGAACCGCCTCGACTCGGTCGGCACGTTCGTCGTCGCGCTCGCCACCGCGTTCGGCGGCGGCACGCTGCGCGACATCCTGCTCGAACGCCGGCCGTTCTACTGGGTCGTGCACGACGACTACGTGATCGCGATCTTCGTGCTCGCGCTGTTCGCGCCGTTCGTGCTGCGGATGCTGTCGCGGCTGTCGGCCGAGCGCCTGCTGCTCGTCGCCGACGCGATCGGGCTCGGCATCTTCAGCATCTCCGGCACCGCGATCGCGCTCGACGCCGAGATGCCGCGCTTCATCGCGGTGATGATGGGCGTGATCACCGGCGTGGTCGGCGGCATCGTGCGCGACGTGCTGTGCAACGACATCCCGCTGATCCTGCGCGATTCACGGCCCTATGCGACCTGCGCGTTCGCCGGCTGCTGGTTCTATCTGCTGCTCGTATGGCTGCAGTACGACTCGGTGTACAGCGTGCTGCTCGCGACCGGCTTCATTCTCGTCGCGCGGCTGGCGACGTTCAAATTCGACGTGCGGCTGCCGCACTGACATCGTCGCGCCCCACCCTATGCCGTGCCGCGCCGGCGCCCGAAAACGAACGGGGCCGTCCATCGACGGCCCCGTTCCGTTTCATTCAGCGCATCAGCGCACGCGCTGCGTCACGCGATCCGCTCTTCCGACGCCGGATCGAACAGCACCGCCTTCGACACGTCGAACAGCAGCGACTGCGTCTGCCCCGGCTGCGGGTTCGCGGCCGGATGCACGCGGCTCACGATCCGCTTGCCGTTCACCTGCGCGAACACGTGCGTGTCCGGGCCCGTCGGCTCGGTCACGTCGACGCGCACGTCGATCGGCTGCAGTTTCGACGCCTCGCCGTGATGGGCGTTGCGCGCGTCGGTGATGCGCTCCGGACGCAGCCCGAGGATCACCTCGCGGCCGACGTGGCCGTTCATGCGCTGCGCGTCGAACGGCAGGTGCAGCGCGCTGCGCGCGAGGCCCGTGTCGATCTCGAGCGCGACGCCGCTGCCCTGCTCGACGAGCTTGCCGTTGATGAAGTTCATCGGCGGCGCGCCGATGAAGCCCGCGACGAACAGGTTCGACGGCGAATCGTAGATGTCCTGCGGCGCGCCGAATTGCTGGACCACGCCGTCCTTCATCACCGCGATGCGGTCGCCGAGCGTCATCGCCTCGATCTGGTCGTGCGTCACGTAGACGATCGTCGTGCCGAGACGCTGGTGCAGCAGCTTGATTTCGGCGCGCATTTCGATGCGCAGCTTCGCGTCGAGGTTCGACAGCGGCTCGTCGAACAGGAACAGCGACGGATCGCGCGCGAGCGCGCGGCCCATCGCGACGCGCTGCCGCTGGCCGCCGGACAGCTGGCCCGGCTTGCGGTCGAGCAGATGCTGGATCTGCAGCATCGCCGACACGCGCTCGACGATCTGCTGCTGCTCGCTCTTCGGCACCTTGCGGATGTTCAGGCCGAACGAGATGTTCTCGCGCACCGTCATCGACGGATACAGCGCGTACGACTGGAACACCATCGCGATGTCGCGATCCTTCGGCGACAGGTCGTTGACGACCTTGCCGTCGATGCAGATCTCGCCGCTCGTCACCGTCTCGAGGCCGGCGATCATGTTGAGCAGCGTCGACTTCCCGCAGCCCGACCCGCCGACCAGGATCAGGAACTGTCCGTCCTCGATCTCGATGTCGACACCCTTCAGGACCGGCACCCCGTTCGGGTAGGTCTTGTACACGTCACGGATGGAAAGGCTTGCCATGCTGTGAATCCTCTGTCTCGTCTCGCGCGGCGCACACGGGCGCCGCGTCGGGTTCGTTTCGATGCGCCGCGCGCGCGGCGCGGCCGGTTCGTCGTATCGGATGGAGCCGCTTACCCCTTCACCGCGCCCGCCGTCAGCCCGCGCACGAAGTAGCGGCCGGCGACCACGTAGACGAGCAGCGTCGGCAGCGCGGCGATGATCGCGCCGGCCATGTCGACGTTGTATTCCTTCACGCCCGTCGACGTGTTGACGAGGTTGTTCAGCGCAACCGTGATCGGCATCGAGTCGACGCCGGAGAACACGATCCCGAACAGGAAGTCGTTCCAGATCTGCGTGAACTGCCAGATCAGGCAGACCATGAAGATCGGCAGCGACACGGGCATCAGGATCTTCGTGAAGATCGTGAAGAAGCCCGCGCCGTCGATGCGCGCGGCCTTCACGAGCTCGGCCGGCACGCTCACGTAGAAGTTGCGGAAGAACATCGTCGTGAATGCGATCCCGTACACGACGTGCACGAACACCAGGCCCGGAATCGTGTTCGCGAGGCCGAGCATCCCCTGCAGGCGCGCCATCGGCAGCAGGATCACCTGGAACGGAATGAAGCAGCCGACCAGCATCATCGTGAACAGCGCGTCGGCGCCGCGAAAGCGCCAGTGCGTGAGCACGTAGCCGTTGAACGCGCCGATCAGCGACGAGATCAGCACGGCCGGGATCACCATCTGCAGCGAGTTCAGGAAGAACGGCTTCATGCCGTCGCAGCGCACGCCGGTGCACGCGCCGCTCCACGCCTTCACCCACGGATCGAAGGTCCAGTGCGACGGCGGCGTCAGCAGGTTGCCGGTGCGCAGCTGGTCGAGATCCTTGAACGAGGTCGACAGCATCACGTAGATCGGGAACAGGAAATACAGCGCGAACAGGATCAGCGCCGCATAGATCACTGCCCGGCTGATCGTCATCTTAGGCTGCATTGCGGGTGCTCCTCGATTCCATATACATCAGCGGCACCAGCACCGCGACCACGGTCGCGAGCATCATCACCGACGACGCCGCGCCGAGCCCGAGCTGGCCGCGGTTGAACGAAAACGTGTACATGAACATGGCCGGCAGCGACGACGACGTGCCGGGGCCGCCCGCCGTCAGTGCGACGACCAGGTCGAAGGTCTTGATCGTGATGTGGCAGAGGATCAGCAGCACCGAGAAGAACACCGGGCGCATGCTCGGGATCACGATCTTGCGGTAGATGGTCGGCAGCGTGGCGCCGTCGACCTGCGCGGCCTTGAAGATCTCCGCGTCGACGCCGCGCAGCCCCGCGAGGAACAGCGCCATCACGAAGCCGGTCGACTGCCAGACGGCCGCGATCACGATACAGAAGATGGCCTTGTCCGGATCGTCGAGCCAGCCGAACGAGAAGCTCGTCCAGCCCCAGTCGTGCATCACCTTCTCGAGGCCGAGGCCGGGGTTCAGGATCCACTGCCATGCGGTGCCGGTGACGATGAACGACAGCGCCATCGGATACAGGAAGATCGCGCGCAGCGCGCCTTCGTTGCGGATCCGCTGGTCAAGCAGGATCGCGAGGAACAGCCCGAGCCCGACGCAGATCGCGATGAACGGAATCCCGAACCAGCCGAGGTTCGCGGCGGAGGTCCACCACACGTCGTTCTGGAACAGGTCCGTATAGCGGCCGAAGCCGTCGAATTCGTAGTTCGGCAACAGCCGCGAGTTGGTCAGCGACAGATAGCCGGTAATCAGAATGAAGCCGTAGATGAACACCACGGCGATCGCGAGGCTCGGCGCGAGCACGAGCTTCGGGATCCAGCGATCGGCGAAGGCCGACATCGGCGACGTGCGCCGTGCGACGGCAGCGCCGGATCCGTTTCCGCTAAGAGGGGCAGCCACTTGATTCGACTCCTGGAACGAGGGCGGCGCAGGCCGGGCCGGCGCCGGGTACGGCACGGGCTCGCGGGCGAGCCCGTTTGCTGCACATGCAAAAACGCCCGGCCGACGATGCGTGTGCGGCCGGGCGCCCGTCGCGCGTTACTTGACCTTCGCGGCCTTCGCGAGCGCGGCGACCGCGCTCTTCGAATCCTGCTGCGAGTTCATGAACTTCGTCACGACGTCGGTGATCGCGCCGGCGGTCGCGTCGCCCTGCGCCATCCCGTGCGCGAGCGACGGCACGAAGCCGCCCGACTTGATCGCGGTCTGCTCGTCGGCATACGACTTCTTCGCGCAGTCGTCGAACTTGTCCATCTTCACGCCGAGACGCACCGGCACCGAACCCTTCAGCAGGCTGAACTGCTCCTGGAACGCCGGCGTCATGATCGTCTTCGCGAGCGCGAGCTGGCCCGGCGTCGCGTTCTTCTCGCCCTTCTGCTGGAAGAACACGAACGAGTCGACGTTGAACGTGTAAGCGTTCGCGGTGCCCGGCACCGGCGCGCAGATGTAGTCCTTGCCCGCCTTCTTGCCGGCGTTCTCGAACTCGCCCTTCGCCCAGTCGCCCATGAACTGCATGCCGGCCTTGCCGTTGATCACCATCGCGGTCGCGAGGTTCCAGTCGCGGCCGTTGCGGCCGGTGTCGAAGTAGCCCTGGATCTTGCGCACCGTGTCGAACACCGACAGCATCTGCGGCGACGTCAGCGTGGCCTGGTCGAGATCGACCAGCGCCTTCTTGTAGAACGCCGGGCCCTGCGACAGCACGACGTCTTCCCACAGCGTCAGGTCCTGCCACGGCTGGCCGCCCATCGCGACCGGCTGGATGCCCGCGGCCTTCAGCTTGTCGGCGACCGCGAAGAATTCAGGCCAGGTGGTCGGCACCTTCGCGCCGATCTTGTCGAGCGCGGCCTTGTTCACGTAGAGCCAGTTGACGCGGTGCACCGAGAACGGCGCGGCGACCGTATGGCCCTTGTACTTGATGATCTTGTCGATTTCCGGCGGCAGGTTCTGCTTCCAGTCGGTGGCGGCGGAATCGATGTTGACGAGCACGCCCTGGTCGGCCCAGTCCTGGATCAGCGGGCCCTTGATTTGCGCGGCCGACGGTGCGTCGCCGCTGATCACCTTGGTCTTCAGCGCCGTCATGGCCGCCGCCCCCGCGCCGCCTGCAACCGCGAAGTCCTTCCACACGTAGCCCTGCTTCTGCAGGTCGTCCTTCAGCACGCCGACGGCCTTCGACTCGCCGCCCGAAGTCCACCAGTGCAGCACCGTAACGTTCTCGGCCGCCTGCGCCGCCACGGCGCCAGCCATCAGACCCGCGGCGCAGAGCGCGCCCATGATCGAGCGAACTTTCATTACTTATCTCCTCCAGACTGAATCAACTCTTGAAGTTCCCCGCGGGGAACCGGCTTCTTGATAAACGACGGGGAAATCGAGCCGCGGGACGCATGCAGCGTACGGGGCCGATGACCGGCCGGGCTCTTACAGAAAGCGTGAATCGAGATTCAACGGCGTGTCTCCTCTTTGTGTTTCTGGCCCGCCGCAATGCCGCGACGCGAGCCCGGGGCGACGGCGCGCGAACCATGCGCACCGCCAATGTCCGATAACATTCGGCACAAGGCGCTCCACCGGCGAAGCTCGTGCAGTTCGTCGACCGCACATGTTTTTTTCTTCACCCAGGTGCTACCCCTTGCGGCGGATTGTAGTTAAACTACAATTCAGTGTCAAAAATATTTTTATCGCACTACGGATCGCTTCCCAGCACCCCAACCGGCGGAGACACATGCATACCGATTCCAGCTTTACTTTCGTCCTTTTCGGCGGCACCGGCGACCTGTCGATGCGCAAGATCCTGCCCGCGCTGTTCGAAGCGCACCGCGGCAACATGCTCGCGGAAGGCGGCCGGATCGTCGCCGTCGCGCGACACGAATCGGATCAGGCCGGCTATCTCGAATGGGTCGACACGCACGTGAAACCGCACGCGGTGAAGGCGGCCGGCAAGGCGTTCGACGAAAGCGCGTGGAAATCCTTCCTCGCGCGCATCGAATACGTGAAGCTCGATCTCGGCCGCGCGGAAGACTACGTCGTGCTGCGCGACGCGGTGGCGCCGCACGCGGGCATCCGCGTGTTCTATCTGGCGACCGGCCCGTCGCTGTTCGTGCCGATCTGCAACGCGCTCGCGTCGGTCGGCCTGAACGAAGGCGCGCGTATCGTGCTGGAGAAGCCGCTCGGCTACGATCTGCGCTCGTCGAACGCGATCAACGACGCGGTCGGCGAGATCTTCGCGGAAGATCAGATCTACCGGATCGACCACTACCTCGGCAAGGAGCCGGTGCAGAACCTGCTCGCGCTGCGCTTCGGCAACGCGCTGTTCGAGCCGCTGTGGCGCCGCGAATGGGTCGAGAGCATCCAGATCACGATCGCCGAGGAGCTCGGCGTCGAGGCGCGCGGCGATTTCTACGACAATACGGGCGCGCTGCGCGACATGGTGCAGAACCACCTGCTGCAGCTGCTGTCGATCGTCGCGATGGAGCCGCCGCATTCGATGGATTCCGACTCGGTGCGCGACGAGAAGCTGCGCGTGCTGCGCGCGCTGAAGCCCATCGATCCGCGCGACATCGGCAAGGTCGCCGTGCGCGGCCAGTACCATGCGGGCGTGATCAAGGGCGCGCAGGTGCCGGCCTATGCGACCGAGCCGGGCGTGAAGCCCGACAGCCCGACCGAAACCTTCGTCGCGCTGAAGGTCGAGATCGAGAATTGGCGCTGGGCCGGCGTGCCGTTCTTCCTGCGCACGGGCAAGCGTCTGGCCGACCGCGTCGCCGAGATCGTCGTCAACTTCCGGCCGGTGCCGCACTCGGCGCTCGGCGCGCCCGCGCTGCGCCCCGGCTCGAACCGCCTGGTGATCCGGCTGCAGCCGAACGAGACGATTCGCCTGTATTGCCTCGCGAAGCAGCCGGGCGAAGGCATGAACCTCGCGAGCGTGCACCTCGATCTGGCGTTCGACCGGTTCTTCAAGGAAGGGCAGATGGAGGCGTATCAGCGCCTGCTGCTCGACGTGATCAACGGCCGCCTCGCGTTGTTCGTGCGCCGCGACGAGCAGGAAGCCGCATGGCGCTGGGTCGAGCCGATCCTGAATGAATGGGCACGCACGCTGAAGCCGCCGAAGCCGTACGCGGCGGGCACGTGGGGGCCGGCTGCGTCGAGCGCGATGCTCGCGCAGCACGGCACCTGCTGGCTCGAAGAGGAAAACTGATGCAGACCGGTGGCGCGCGCACAGGCGCGCGCCACCGTGTCAGATGGTTCACATGAATTGAACAGACAAAGCAGTCCGGAGGAGATGTGATCGAGATCCACGCTTTCGACACCCAGGAAGCGCAAAGTGAAGCGCTCGCGCGCGCCGTCGGCGACGCGCTGCGCGCGGCCCTCGCCGGCCCCGCGCGCCCGACGCTCGCGGTGTCGGGCGGCACCAGCCCGCGCCCGTTTCTGCACACGCTGTCGCACACGGCCCTCGACTGGGCCGGTGTCGACGTGACGCTGGTCGACGACCGCTGGGTACCCGAGGACGACCCGGCCAGCAACGCGCAACTCGTGCGCGACACGCTGCTGCAGGACGCGGCGCGCGCCGCGCGCTTCCTGCCGCTCGTCGACACGCGCGTGCCGCTCGACGCGCACGTCGCCGCGCTCAATGCGAATGCCGACCATCGCGTGCCGAACGTCGCGGTGCTGGGCATGGGCGAGGACGGCCACACCGCGTCGATCTTCGCCGACGCGCCCGAATGGCAGCACGCGATCACGACCCGCGAGCGTTTCGTCGCGGTTCATCCCGGCGCCGCGCCGCATGCACGCGTGAGCTTGTCGCTCGATGCGCTCAAGCGCGTCGAGCGACTGTTCCTGCTGATCGCAGGCGCCCGCAAACGCGACGTGCTCGAAGCCGCGGCCGCAACGCTGCAGCACAACGCGATTTCCCAACTGGCCAACGACAAGGGGACCCAGCTCGATGTCTACTGGTGCGCAAAGTAAGGCCGTCGTCGCGGGTCAGCATGCCGACGGCCCGCGCCTGCTCGCGGATGTCGGCGGCACCAACGCGCGTTTCGCGCTGGAAACCGGCCCGGGTGAGATCACGCAGATCCGCGTCTATCCGGGCGCCGATTATCCGACGCTCACCGACGCGATCCGCAAGTATCTGAAGGACGTGAAGATCGCCCGCGTGAACCACGCGGCGATCGCGATCGCGAACCCGGTCGACGGCGACCAGGTCACGATGACCAACCACGACTGGAGCTTCTCGATCGAGGCGACGCGCCGCGCGCTCGGCTTCGACACGCTGCTCGTCGTCAACGACTTCACCGCGCTCGCGATGGCGCTGCCCGGCCTCACCGATGCGCAGCGCGTGCAGATCGGCGGCGGCACGCGGCGCCAGAACAGCGTGATCGGGCTGCTCGGCCCGGGCACCGGGCTCGGCGTGTCGGGCCTGATCCCGGCGGACGACCGCTGGATCGCGCTCGGCAGCGAAGGCGGCCACGCTTCGTTCGCGCCGCAGGACGAGCGCGAGGACCTCGTGCTGCAGTACGCGCGCAAGAAGTTTCCGCACGTGTCGTTCGAGCGGGTGTGCGCAGGCCCCGGCATCGAGATCATCTATCGCGCGCTCGCCGCGCGCGACAAGAAGCGCGTCGCCGCGAGCGTCGACACGGCCGACATCGTCGAGCGCGCGCACGCGGGCGAAGCGCTCGCGCTCGAGACGGTCGAATGCTTCTGCGGCATTCTCGGCTCGTTCGCGGGCAGCGTCGCGCTCACGCTCGGCGCGCTCGGCGGCGTCTACATCGGCGGCGGCGTCGCGCTCAAGCTCGGCGAGCTGTTCACGCGCTCGTCGTTCCGCGCGCGCTTCGAGGCGAAGGGCCGCTTCGCGCACTATCTGCAGAACATCCCGACCTACCTGATCACCGCCGAATATCCGGCGTTCCTCGGCGTGTCGGCGATCCTCGCGGAGCAGTTGTCGAACCGCTCGGGCGGTGCGTCGTCGGCGGTGTTCGAGCGGATTCGCCAGATGCGCGACGCGCTGACGCCGGCCGAGCGCCGCGTCGCCGATCTCGCGCTGAACCATCCGCGCTCGATCATCAACGATCCGATCGTCGATATCGCGCGCAAGGCCGACGTGAGCCAGCCGACGGTGATCCGCTTCTGCCGCTCGCTCGGCTGCCAAGGGCTGTCGGACTTCAAGCTGAAGCTCGCGACCGGCCTCACCGGCACGATTCCGATGAGCCACAGCCAGGTGCATCTCGGCGACACGGCCACCGACTTCGGCGCGAAGGTGCTCGACAACACGGTGTCGGCGATCCTGCAGCTGCGCGAACACCTGAACTTCGAGCACGTCGAGAACGCGATCGAGATCCTGAACGGCGCGCGCCGCATCGAGTTCTACGGGCTCGGCAACTCGAACATCGTCGCGCAGGACGCGCACTACAAGTTCTTCCGCTTCGGGATTCCGACGATCGCCTACGGCGACCTGTACATGCAGGCCGCGTCGGCCGCGCTGCTCGGCAAGGGGGACGTGATCGTCGCGGTGTCGAAATCGGGGCGCGCGCCCGAGCTGCTGCGCGTGCTCGACGTCGCGATGCAGGCGGGCGCGAAGGTGATCGCGATTACGTCGAGCAACACGCCGCTCGCGAAGCGCGCAACCGTGGCGCTCGAAACCGACCACATCGAGATGCGCGAGTCGCAGTTGTCGATGATCTCGCGGATCCTGCATCTGGTGATGATCGACATCCTCGCGGTCGGCGTCGCGATCCGCCGCGCGTCGACCGCCGGCGAACTGCCGGAAGCTGTCGCGCAGGCGCGTGCGCGCGCGAGCGACGACGAAACGGCCGACGTGCTCGACTGGCTGAGCCACGGCGCGTCGCCGGCGGCGAAGGACGTCGCGCGCGACTGAGGTGCTCGGCAGCGGTCGGCGGCGCTCGCCGCCGTGCGCGCGCCGCAAAACGAAACGCCACCGCGCGCGCTGCGCCGGTGGCGTTTTTCATGGCGGGCCGCAGCCGCGGCGCGTCGGGCGTCAGGCGTCGGCCTTCACCGGCCGGCCATGCCAGCGCAGCACGAACCAGCGGCCGACGAAACACAGCACGCCGCACACGCCGATCGTCACGCCCATCGCGAACGGCGTGCCGTCCGCAAGCGCGCCGATCGCGACGCTCGCGAGCGCGCCGAGCGCGAGCTGCATCGCGCCGAACACGGCCGCCGATGCGCCCGCGTTGTGCGGATAGCGATGCATCAGGTCGGTCGTGCAGTTGGCCGACAGGATGCCGACTACGCCGACCACGAAGAACAGGCACACGACGATCGACCACAGCCCGCCCCACCCCGTCAGCGCGACGAGCGCGACCGCGAGCGACGCGATGCAGCTCACGAGCGACGCGGCCGCGATGATGCGCAGCGAGCCGACGCTGCCCACCAGCCGCGTGTTCGCGAAGTTGCCGATCATGATCCCGACGACGTTCAGCCCGAACAGCAGCCCGTAGTGCTGCGGCGAGACGTGGAAGTACTCGATGTAGACGAACGGCGTCGCGGTGATGTACGAGAACATCGACGCGAACGCCATCCCGCCGCACAGCATGTGCCCCCACGCGACCGGGTCGGACAGGATGCGCCCGTACGACGCGAACGATGCGAGCACGGCCGCGCTCTTGCGCCGCTCCTTCGGCCAGGTTTCGGGCACGCGCAGGTAGGCGGTCGCCGCGCACAGCGCGCCGAATGACGCCAGCACGACGAACACGCCGCGCCAGCCGGCGAAACGCAGGATCTGGCCGCCGATCAGCGGCGCGAGCAGCGGCCCGACCGCGGTGACGATCGCGACCATCGACAGCACCTTCGCCGCATCGGTCGGCTCGTGCGCGTCGCGCGCGATCGCGCGGGCCAGCACGGACGCAGCGCCCGCGCCGAGCGCCTGCAGGAAGCGCACGAAGATCAGCATGTCGATGGAGCCCGCGACGAAGCAGCCGATGCTCGCGAGCGTGAATAGCGCGATGCCGCCGAGCAGCACGGGCCGGCGGCCCCAGGTGTCGGACAGCGGGCCGTACAGCAGCATGCCGATCGAGAAGCCGGCCATGAAGCTCGTGAGCGTGCGCTGGGCGGCGCCGGCGCTCACGGAGAAGCCGTCGGCGATCGACGGCAGGCTCGGCAGGTACATGTCGGTGGCAATCGGCCCGCAGGCGGCGAGCGCACCGAGCAACAGGATCAGCCGGGCATCGGGCCGGCGCCGGACGACGTGGGACATGGGTATCCGCAATGGGAGCCCGCGCGCAGCGGCGCGCGTGGCAGTGAAGACGACGGAGCGCGCCGCGGGCGGCGCATCGGCCCTTGATTGTACGCGCAACTTTTCGCGCCGCCGGCCGTCGGCCGGTGTCGGCGTAGGGCCGCGAACGCACGCGCAGTGAGCGCGTGCTTCGCCCGCGCGCCCGCGCCGAGTCGTCTCAATCGTATTAAGCTTGCCGCTCGCCGCTGCCCCCATCCGACCCAATCGACGCACGACCGAACCGATGACCGCCTTCCTGCTGATCTGGAGCCCCAAGAAATGGCCGTGGCCCGAACTGCCCGACGTCGCCGCGCGCGTGAAGGCCGGCGACGCCGTGCACGACGTATGGGGCTGCGGCTTCGCACGCGGCATCGTGCCGGGCGACCGCGTGTTCCTGCACCGCGTCGCGCAGGCGCCGAAAGGCGTGTTCGGCTCCGGCTACGTGACGCGCGCGCCGTACGAGGTGCCCGACGCGACGACCAGGCGCGGCTACCGGCTGTGCATCGACTTCGTCTACGACTGGCTCGTCGACGCGCATCAGGACGTCATGATCCCGCGCGACGCGCTGCGCGTGCATCCGTACTCGGTGCAGACCTGGGATGCACAGAGCTCCGGCACGTCCATCAAGCCGATGGTCGAAGGTCCGCTGGAAAAGCGCTGGGCGGAGCTGACCGGCAAGCGCAAGCCGCGCCGGTAAACGGGTCCATAAGCTGGCCGAGATTCGAGCCGAGAAGCTGGCCGAAAAGCGTGCCGCATCGCCCCGGCCGGCCCTGTGCGCGCCGGCCCGCGTCGCGCGCGCAAAGGCCGCAGCGCGCGCGCCGGGCCCGCCGCGTGCGTCTCCGGTACAATCAGACGATCGTTCCGCCCAGGCGCCGCGGCCCGTGCACGAGGCCCCCGCGCCCTTCTCTCAGGTTTCGCTCATGTCCAACAACCAGATCCTCTTCGAACGCGCCCAGAAGACCATCCCGGGCGGCGTCAACTCGCCCGTCCGCGCGTTCCGTTCCGTCGGCGGCACGCCGCGCTTCGTGGCGCGCGCGCAGGGCCCGTACTTCTGGGACGCCGACGGCAAGCAGTACATCGACTACATCGGCTCGTGGGGCCCGATGATCGTCGGTCACGTCCATCCGGAAGTGCTGGCGGCCGTGCAGCGCGTGCTCGCCGACGGCTTCTCGTTCGGCGCGCCGACCGAGGCCGAGATCGAGATCGCCGAAGAAATCTGCAAGCTGGTGCCGTCGATCGAGCAGGTGCGGATGGTGTCGAGCGGCACGGAGGCGACGATGAGCGCGCTGCGGCTCGCGCGCGGCTTCACGGGCCGCAGCCGCATCGTCAAGTTCGAGGGCTGCTACCACGGCCACGCGGACAGCCTCTTGGTCAAGGCCGGCTCGGGCCTGCTGACGTTCGGTAATCCGACCTCGGCCGGCGTGCCCGCCGACATCGCGAAGCACACGACCGTCCTCGAATACAACAACGTCGCCGCGCTGGAAGAAGCGTTCGGCGCGTTCGGCGACGAAATCGCCGCGGTGATCGTCGAGCCCGTCGCGGGCAACATGAACCTCGTGCGCGGCACGCCGGAATTCCTGAACGCGCTGCGCGCGCTGTGCACGAAGCACGGCGCGGTGCTGATCTTCGACGAGGTGATGTGCGGCTTCCGCGTCGCGCTCGGCGGCGCCCAGCAGCACTACGGCATCGCGGCCGACCTCACCTGCCTCGGCAAGGTGATCGGCGGCGGGATGCCGGCCGCCGCGTTCGGCGGCCGCCGCGACATCATGGCCCATCTCGCGCCGCTCGGCGGCGTGTACCAGGCCGGCACGCTGTCGGGCAATCCGATCGCGGTCGCCGCGGGCCTGAAGACGCTGCAGCTGATCCAGGCGCCCGGCTTCTACGACGCGCTCACCGCGCAGACGAAGCGCCTCGCCGACGGCCTCGCGGCGGAAGCGCGCGCGGCCGGCGTGCCGTTCGCGGCCGACTCGATCGGCGCGATGTTCGGCCTGTACTTCGCCGAGCGCGTGCCGGCGAGCTTCGCGGAAGTCACGAAGAGCGACGTCGAACGCTTCAATCGCTTCTTCCACCTGATGCTCGACGAAGGCGTGTACTTCGCGCCGTCCGCGTACGAGGCCGGCTTCGTATCGAGCACGCACGACGACGCGGTGATCGACGCGACGCTCGCCGCCGCGCGCCGCGCGTTCGCGGCGCTCGCCGCCTGACCGGGCCCGCGCGCATGTTCTCCGATACCGACTTCGCGCACATGCAACGCGCGCTCGCGCTCGCGGCGCGCGGCATGTATACGACGGCGCCGAATCCGCGCGTCGGCTGCGTGATCGTCAAGGACGGCGACGTGATCGGCGAAGGGTTCACGCAGCCGGCCGGCCAGGATCACGCGGAAGTGCAGGCGCTGAAGGACGCGCGCGCGCGCGGCTGCGACGTGGCCGGCGCGACCGTCTACGTGACGCTCGAGCCGTGCAGCCACTTCGGCCGCACGCCGCCGTGCGCGAACGCGCTGATCGACGCGCGCGTCGCGAAGGTCGTGGCGGCGATGGAAGACCCGAACCCGCAGGTGTCCGGGCGCGGCCTCGGGATGCTGCGCGACGCGGGCATCGACGTACGCTGCGGGCTGCTCGCATACGAAGCCGGCGAACTGAACATCGGCTTCGTGTCGCGGATGACGCGCGGCCGCCCGTGGGTGCGGATGAAGACCGCCGCCTCGCTCGATGCACGCACCGCGCTGCCGTCCGGCGAAAGCCAATGGATCACCGGCGAGGCCGCACGTCTCGACGGCCATGCGTGGCGGGCGCGCGCGTGCGCGATCCTCACCGGCATCGGCACCGTGCGCGAGGACAATCCGCTCCTGACCGTGCGCGGCATCGACACGCCGCGTCAGCCGCAGCGCGTGCTGGTGGACAGCCGGCTCGACCTGCCGCTCGACGCCCGGCTGCTCGAAGGCGCGCCGCTGCTGATCTTCTGCGGCCGGCTCGACGCCGCCGGCGAGATCCGCGCGAACGTGCTGCAGTCGCGCGGCGCCGAAGTCGTGTCGCTGGCGAATATGCAAGGCAAGGTCGATCTGCCCGGAATGCTCGCGGCGCTCGGCGCACGCGGCGTCAACGAGCTGCACGTGGAGGCCGGCCACAAGCTGAACGGCTCGCTGCTGCGCGAGCAGTGCGTCGACGAGCTGCTCGTCTATCTGGCGCCGAGCCTGCTCGGCAGCGACGCGGCCGCGATGTTCGACCTCGCCGCGCCGACGAGCCTCGACGGCCGCACGCGGCTGGCGTTCCACAGCGTCGAGCGGGTCGGCGACGATCTGCGGATCGTCGCGCGCGTCGCGCCGCCCGCGGGCGCCCACTGAACGGCGCCTTCGCCGTCACGATGCTCACCGGCATCGTCGCGGCCGTCGGCCGCATCGAATCGCGCCGGCCGCTCGGCGCGCCGGACGACGCCGACGCCTGCGTGCGGCTGACCGTGCACGCAGGCGGCCTCCACCTCCCCCGATGGCGCACTCGGCCACAGCATCGCGATCGAGCGGATGATCTGCGCGTCGCAGAGCCTGCACCGGGACTGATGCGACGGGCGCGGGCCCGCGGTCGTCCGATGGCCGTCGGCGGCGCGTGCCGACACCTGGCCGGACGGCCAACGGCGCGCACGCGCCGGCGCGTCGCGCTAAGATGCAACGGCAGCGGATTCGGCGCCACGCCGCGTACCGGCTGCTCCCTTTTCCACCAGGAGTCGTTTCCATGTCCATCTCGATGTATCAGGCTTCGCTGCCCGTCCTGATCCGCGGCCTCACCAACCTGCAGCACATCCTCGGCAAGGCGCAGGCGCATGCGGCCGAGAAGCAGATCGATCCGTCGGTGTTCATCGGCGCACGCCTCTATCCGGACATGCTGCCGCTCGTGCGCCAGGTATACATCGCGACCGACACGGCCAAGGGCTGCGCCGCGCGGCTTGCCGGCGTCGATATCCCGAGCTATCCGGACGTCGAACAGTCGTTCGACGAGTTGCATGCGCGCGTCCAGAAGACGATCGACTATCTGAAGAGCTTCGACGCAGCCCAGATCGACGGCAGCGAAGCGCGCCAGATCGTGCTGAAGATGCGCGTCGGCCCGATCGAGTACACCGGCCAGTCTTACCTGCTGGACTTCGTGCTGCCCAATTTCTTCTTCCACGTGACGACCGCGTACGACATCCTGCGCCACAACGGCGTCGAACTCGGCAAGCTCGATTACCTCGGCGGCCGCAACGACCACGCTTGACGCCCTGCGTGACGAACACGTGACACCGGGCGCGACGGCCGGCGCAACACCCGGCGCGGCGGCCCGGCCGGCCGTCCTGCCGTCGCGCATTGCAGGTTCGCGTCACGGCCCGGTCGCGCGGCTTTTCGGCGCGCTTGCCGGGCGCGCGGCCCGTGCCAGCCGAAACGCGGTCCGGCTGGCGTAAAATACGCACTTTCCTTTTTCTCGCCCCTTTATGACGCTCGCCTCCACGCTCGACATCATCGCGGAGTTGAAAGCCGGCCGGATGGTGATCCTGGTCGACGAAGAAGACCGCGAAAACGAAGGCGATCTCGTGATCGCCGCCGAGTTCGTCACGCCGGAAGCGATCAACTTCATGGCCCGGTACGGCCGCGGGCTGATTTGTCTGACGTTGACGCAGGAACGCTGCAAGCAGCTGCACCTGCCGCTGATGACCTACCGCAACGGCACCCAGTACGGCACCGCATTCACGGTCAGCATCGAAGCGGCCGAAGGCGTGACGACCGGCATCTCGGCCGCCGACCGCGCACATACGATCGCCACGGCGGTCGCGCACGACGTGCGCCCCGAGCACATCGTGCAGCCGGGCCACGTGTTCCCGATCATGGCGCAGCCGGGCGGCGTGCTGGTGCGCGCCGGCCATACCGAGGCCGGCTGCGACTTCACCGCGCTCGCGGGGCTCACGCCGGCCGCGGTGATCTGCGAGATCATCAAGGACGACGGCACGATGGCGCGCCTGCCCGATCTGCTCGAGTTCGCGAAGGAACACGATCTGAAGATCGGCACGATCGCCGACCTGATCCAGTACCGCAGCCGCACCGAGTCGATCATCGAGCGGATCGCCGAGCGCACGATGCAGACCGCGCACGGCACGTTCCGCGCGGTGCTGTACCGCGACCAGCCGAGCGGCTCGCCGCACATCGCGCTGGTGCGCGGCGCGCCGGCGCCCGACGTCGATACGCCGGTGCGCGTGCACGAGCCGCTGTCGGTGCTCGACCTGCTCGAGACGGGCATCTCGACGCACTCGTGGACGCTCGACGCAGCGATGCGCGAGATTGCGGAGCGCGACCTCGGCGTGATCGTGCTGCTCAACTGCGGCGACACGAAAGAACATCTGATCGACGTCTTCAAGGCGTTCGACGAGGAACAGAAGGCCGCTGCGCTGAAGCGCCGGCCGGTCGATTTCAAGACGTTCGGCATCGGCGCGCAGATCCTGCGTGATGTCGGCGTCGGCAAGATGCAGGTGCTGTCGAATCCGCGCAAGCTGGGCAGCATGTCCGGCTACGGCCTCGAAGTCACGGGCTTCATTCCGATGCCCGGCGACGAAGCCAAGTCCTGCCCGGCGTCCAACGCGTAACCCGCCGCGGCGCTTTCGCCCTATAACCGTTCATCCACACCACGGACCAGATCATGGAAATCGGACAATACCAACCGAATCTCGAAGGCGACGGCCTGCGTATCGGCATCGTGCAATCCCGCTTCAACGAACCCGTCTGCAACGGCCTCGCCGATGCATGCGTCGAAGAACTCGAGCGCCTCGGCGTGTCGGGTGAAGACGTGCTGCTCGTATCGGTGCCGGGCGCGCTGGAAATCCCGCTCGCGCTTCAAAAGCTCGCGGAAAGCGGCCAGTTCGACGCGCTGATCGCGCTCGGCGCGGTGATCCGCGGCGAGACGTACCACTTCGAACTCGTGTCGAACGAAAGCGGTGCGGGCATCACGCGCATCGGCCTCGACTTCAACCTGCCGATCGCGAACGCGGTGCTGACGACCGAAAACGACGAGCAAGCCGTCGCGCGCATGACCGAAAAGGGTCGTGACGCCGCTCGCGTCGCGGTCGAGATGGCGAACCTGACGATGGCGCTCGACCAGCTCGGCGACGACGAAGAAGAAGACGAAGACGACGAAGAGGAGCGCGCATGAAAAAGAGCGCCCGCCGACAATCGCGCGAGCTGGCGACGCAGGGCTTGTATCAGTGGCTGCTGTCGAACGCGTCCTCCGGCGAGATCGACGCGCAACTGCGCGGCGCGCTCGGTTACGACAAGGCCGACAAGGAACTGCTCGAGGCCATCCTGCACGGTGTGATTCGCGAGCACGCGACGCTGGTCGAAGCGATCACGCCGTCGCTGGATCGTCCGATCGACCAGTTGTCGCCGGTTGAACGCGCCGTGCTGCTGATCGCGACGTTCGAGCTCACGCACCATGTCGAAACGCCGTACCGCGTCATCATCAACGAAGCGGTCGAACTCACGAAGACGTTCGGCGGCTCCGACGGCTACAAGTACGTGAACGGCGTGCTCGACAAGCTCGCCGCGAAGCTGCGCCCCGCCGAAACGCAGGCGCGTCGCAACAGCTGATCCGTGTATCGACGGGCGCATGCGCGCCCGTTTTTCGTTTCCCCTTCCCCTGCCCGCTCCGCCCGACCGATGAATACCACCGCCGATTCGCTCGTCACGCTCGCCGCACGCGTCGACGCGATCCAGCCGTTCTATGTGATGGAACTGATGAAGGAGGCACAGCGGCTCGAGTCCTCCGGGCGCGATGTTATCCACATGGGGATCGGCGAGCCGGACTTCACCGCGCCGGAGCCCGTCGTCGAGGCGGCCGCGGCTGCGTTGCGCCGCGGGGTCACGCAGTACACGAGCGCGCTCGGCATTGCGCCGCTGCGCGAAGCGATCGCGGCGCACTATGCGCGCGCGTACGGCCTCACGATCAGCCCCGAGCGGATCGTCGTGACGGCCGGCGCATCGGCCGCACTGCTGCTCGCGTGCCTCGCGCTCGTCGGCCGCGACGACGAGGTGCTGATGCCCGATCCGTCGTATCCGTGCAACCGGCACTTCGTCGCGGCGGCCGAAGGCCGGCCGGTGCTCGTGCCGAGCGGCCCGGAAGCGCGCTTTCAGCTCACCGCCGACGACGTCCGCACGCGCTGGGGCAACCGCACGCGCGGCGTGCTGCTCGCGTCGCCGTCGAACCCGACCGGCACGTCGCTCGAGCCGGACGAGCTCAAAAGGATCGTCGAGGCGGTGCGCGCACGCGGCGGCTTCACGATCGTCGACGAGATCTATCAGGGCCTCAGTTACGATGCGGCGCCCGTGTCGGCGCTGTCGTACGGCGACGACGTCGTCACGGTGAACAGCTTCTCGAAGTACTTCAGCATGACCGGCTGGCGGCTGGGCTGGCTCGTCGTGCCGCCGGCGCTGGTCGGCACGTTCGAAAAGCTGTCGCAGAATCTGTTCATCTGTCCGTCCGCGCTCGCGCAGCATGCGGCGCTCGCCTGCTTCGAACCGGCGACGCTCGACATCTACGAAGCGCGCCGCCTCGAATTCAAGCGTCGCCGCGACTTCATCGCGCCGGCGCTCGAACGGCTCGGCTTCAAGGTCCAGGTGATGCCCGACGGGGCGTTCTACGTCTACGCACATTGCGGCGGCGTTGCCCACCCGGCAGCCGGCGACAGCGCCGCGCTCACGCATGCGATGCTGCACGACGCCGGCGTCGTGCTGGTGCCGGGCATGGATTTCGGCGTCCATGCGCCGCGCGACTATATCCGGCTGTCGTATGCGACGGCCTATTCACGGCTCGAGGAAGCGGTCGAGCGGCTGGCCAAACTGTTCGGCCACCACTGAGCCACGGAACCCGTGGCACCGCGCCGGCCGGCGGTCCATCTGCGTCGATACAAAAGAAAAAAGCACCCGACCGGGTGCTTTTTCTATTCGTGCGGGTGAAACCTGCGGTCGTTACGCGCCCAGTTCCGAATGCTCGCCGTGCGATTGCTTCGCGGTGTCGACGCTCGCGTCGTCCTGCTGCGCGCCCTTCGGTGCCGCGGTCTTCGCGGCGAGCGGCTGCGCGGCGTCGAGCGTCGCATGCACGCGCTTGGCGCCGCCTGCGGCTGCCGTGACGGCCGCGGTGACGATCGGCTTCGACGCCTGGACCGGCGCCTGCGGTGCATTGACCGGCACGTTGCGGCCGTGCGCCACGTCGCGCAGGCGGCCGCGCTCGGCCATGACCTTCGCGCCGTACGCGTTGTCGTCCGGGTTCGTCGAGCCGTTGTACAGGCGCAGGCCGTTCGCGAGCGAGCCGCCGCGCGCGATGCAGTCCTTCAGCACCAGCGCACCGACCTGCAGGTTCGCGAGCGGCTGCAGCGCGGTATCGGTGCCGCCGAAGTATTCGAACTTGTCGGAATGGACCTTCGACATGACCTGCATCAGCCCCTGCGCGCCGACGCCGCTTTCCGCGTACGGGTTGAAGCCGGATTCGATCGCCATCACCGACAGCAGCAGCAGCGGATCGAGGCCGACGTCGCGGCCGGTCTGGAACGCCGCCTTGACGAGCTGGCCGAGCGGCTCCTGCGCGACCCGGTAGCGGCGCGACAGGTAGGTGGCGACGAGCGCCTGTTCACGGTTCGACGCGAGCGTGCGATCGTCACGGGCGTCGGCCGGAACCCGCTGGGTCGGAATCAGTTTCGCGAGCGCGACCGGCGACGGGCCGTTGCGGGCCGCATCGGCCGCATCGTTCTGCGCGGAGGTTTCAGGCGCGACGTCGAGACCGACGGCGAGCGCGTCCGTTTCGGTCGCGTCTTCCTGCTGCGGCTGCGCGCCGGCGGGCGCGAAGTTCGGCAGCGGATGGCCGGACAGCAGACGGGCCGGACCGGCTTGCATGGCCGCGGATACGATCGGCATCAGCTTTGCTGCGAGGTTCCCGCGCACGGTCGGCACGAGCCAGAGGGCGAGCGCAACTGCGACAGCGAGACAGCCGACAACGCTGAATAAGTGGTGACTGACACGCGTCCCCCGGCGCAGCATGTCGCGCACGAACTGCGCATGCTGCTCTGTGGGACGCCACGATAACCAAGCGTTCATTCAGATCATCTCCCATGAACATGACTCGTGCGGCTCGCTCGGCTCGATGGCGAGACAGAATACGCGCCGCGGAATCACGACGCCGCACGCCTTGGTCGGACGCACAAGCATCGGGGAAACGGTATAAGTACCGTTCGAGGCCACGGTGTAAGAAGGCCAGCACCTTTGCATCTTGTGCAAGGTGGGCACACGCGGTGGCACTCACGCAAAAAACCAGCGTCAGGTGGCGCTGGCCGAGACTACGACTAAAGACCGTCGAAAGACGCCGTGCAGGATTCGGCGGACGGTGACGCGCTGCGTCGAAGATCGGTGATTGGCGGCTCGAAGCCTTTTACCCTGCAACCAATGTGAGCGGATTCTAGCAGGGTTTTATAGATCGTCAACACTATAAAACCTCGAAATTATAACAAAAAGTAATGTTGAAGCAGCCTTCAGATCGCGAGGCCCCTGCCGAAGGGGCTTCCAGCGCGGTCTACTTTTTTCACTGGCGGGCGGGCGCGCGGCGGCGCGGGTAAAATCGGCGATCGATTCGGGGCCGCACCGGCAGTTGCGCCCGCTCACCGTTGCCCGCGTCGCGGGCAATCCGGACCATCTTCATGAAATACAAAGACTTACGAGATTTCATTCAGCGCCTCGAGGCGCTCGGCGAACTGCGGCGCGTCACGCAGCCCGTGTCGCCCGTGCTCGAAATGACTGAGCTGTGCGACCGCGTGCTGCGCGCCGGCGGCCCTGCGCTGCTGTTCAACGCGCCGCCGGGCAATGCGTTTCCGGTGCTCGGCAACCTGTTCGGCACGCCGCGCCGCGTCGCGCTCGGGATGGGCGTCGATGCGGGCGACGACGCCGCGCTCGGCTCGCTGCGCGACCTCGGGCGGCTGCTGTCCGCGTTGAAGGAGCCGGATCCGCCGAAGAGCCTGAAGGACGCCGGCAAGCTGCTGTCGCTCGCCAAGGCCGTGTGGGACATGGCGCCGAAATCGGTGTCGTCGCCGGCATGCCAGGAGATCGTCTGGGAAGGCGCCGACGTCGACCTGCACAAGCTGCCGATCCAGACCTGCTGGCCCGGCGACGCCGGGCCGCTCGTCACGTGGGGCCTCACGGTCACGCGCGGGCCGAACAAGTCGCGCCAGAATCTCGGCATCTACCGCCAGCAGCTGATCGGCCGCAACAAGCTGATCATGCGCTGGCTCGCCCATCGCGGCGGCGCGCTGGATTTCCGCGAATTCGCATTGAGGAATCCGGGCCAACCGTATCCGGTCGCGGTCGTGCTCGGCGCCGATCCGGCCACGACGCTCGGCGCCGTGACGCCGGTGCCCGACACGCTGTCCGAGTATCAGTTCGCCGGCCTGCTGCGCGGCAGCCGCACCGAGCTCGCGAAGTGCCTGACGCCCGGCGTCGACACGCTGCAGGTGCCCGCGCGCGCGGAAATCGTGCTCGAAGGCTTCATTTATCCGCAGCAAGGCACGCCCGCGCCGGCCCCGGCCGGCGCGCCGCCGCGGCCGGCCGGCAATGCGGCGGCCGCGTACGAGCACGCGCTCGAAGGCCCGTACGGCGACCACACCGGCTACTACAACGAGCAGGAGTGGTTTCCGGTGTTCACGGTCGAGCGCATCACGATGCGCCGCGACGCGATCTATCACTCGACCTATACGGGCAAGCCGCCCGACGAGCCGGCCGTGCTCGGCGTCGCGCTCAACGAGGTGTTCGTGCCGCTGCTGCAGAAGCAGTTCACCGAGATCACGGACTTCTACCTGCCGCCGGAAGGCTGCAGCTACCGGATGGCCATCGTGCAGATGAAGAAGAGCTACGCGGGCCATGCGAAGCGCGTGATGTTCGGCGTATGGAGCTTCCTGCGGCAGTTCATGTACACGAAGTTCATCGTGGTCGTGGACGAGGACGTGAACATCCGCGACTGGAACGAGGTGATCTGGGCCATCACGACGCGCGTCGATCCGGTGCGCGACACCGTGATGGTCGACAGCACGCCGATCGACTATCTCGACTTTGCGTCGCCCGTCGCCGGGCTCGGTTCGAAGATGGGGCTCGACGCGACCAACAAGTGGCCGGGCGAGACCAACCGCGAATGGGGCCGGCCGATCGAGATGGACGCGGCCGTCAAGGCGCGCGTGGACCGGCTCTGGCAGGAGATCGGACTTTGATCGGCCCGTGCGCAGACACGCGTCGGCACGCACCATCGACTCCACCCGAGCAACGACGATGAGCTTTCCACCCGCCTCGATGCTGTCCGACGGCTTCTTCCTGTCGCTGTCGCTGTGTCTCGACATCGGCCTCGTCAACGTCGCGATGCTGTCGCTGACGCTGTCGCACGGCTTTCGGCCGGGCTTCTGGCTCGGCCTCGGCTCGTGCGTCGGCGATCTCGTCTACGCCGCGCTCGCGCTGGCCGGCATGGCCGTGCTGCTGCAGTTCGAGGCCGTGCGCTGGATCGTCTGGATCGGCGGCGGCGCGGTGCTGCTGTTCCTCACGTGGAAGATGGCGCGCGAAGCGATCGCGCCGCCCGCCGATGCCGACGACCGCGCCGGCGACGCACCCGCGCCGCGTGCGAGCGCGCGCCGCAGCTTCGTACGCGGGCTGCTGCTGGCGATGTCGTCGCCGAGCGCGATCCTGTGGTTCGCGGCGGTCGGCGGCGCACTGATCGCGAAAGCCGGCGCGACCACGCCGGCTACGGCTTCGGTGTTCCTGTCCGGCTTCTTCCTCGGCGGCCTCGCGTGGACGCTGTTCATCTGCACGCTCGCGAGCCACGGCCGCAAGCGTGCGGGCGCGGGGCTGATGCGCGCGTGCCATGTCGCGTCGGCGCTGCTGTTCGCGTATTTCTCTTATAGCGTGATCGTCGGCGGCTACCGCGATCTAATCGTTCACGCCGCGTGAGCGCAACGTGCCGCCCACGCGGCATCGGGCGCCTGAAATGAAGAACGGCGCAACGTCCGTCACCGGGCGTTGCGCCGTTCTGCTTCACGCGGCCGTCGCCGCGCGCGACGCGTCAGCGGCGCCAGTAGCCGTGGTGGCCCCAGCCGCCATAACCGTGATGCCAGTACGGACGGCCGTAATAGCCGCCGACCACCACCGGCGGCGGCGCATAGTACGCCGGCGCAGGCGCGTAATACACGGGCGGAGGCGGCGGTGCGTAGTAGACGGGCGGCGGCGGCGCGTACACGGGGTATGCCGGCGCAACCGGGATACCGATGCCGACCCCGATCGACACGTGGGCCTGCGCGGCGCTCGCGGCACCCAGGCCGAGCGCGGCGGCGGCGATGAACGGAATGAGCTTTTTCACTTCGATTCTCCTGCTGGAGCGGTAATTTGTGCGCTCCGGTCGGCGACGGCAGGCGCGCACGTCGCATGCAAGCAATGTAGCGAAAACCCGCTCCGGGCGGGTCGCGCATTTGTTGCAAATTGCAATTCCGGGCCGCGAGGGCCACCACGATGCCCCGCTCGCGCGGCCAGCGCGTGCCGCACCGACACGCAGGATTTCGTCCGACCGGCCCACGCGCGGCACCCCACTCGGTCGTTCTTACCGGACCACGCCCCCACGGCTCGCAGCGTGCCGTAATGAACGATTACAAATTCGAGACAAGACGCCGACCGTTCCGATGGGCAAGCGGCCCACTCAGTTTGAGGGTCGCAACCGTCCTCCCTCGAAGCTCCGCGCTCACGACATACATTCTTGCAACGACCCGCCACGGCGAGCACCAACGCGCTCGACGAGGTCCACGTGTGCCCGCGCCGTCGCGACGCCGTCGTCATTCCTGCGATACTGGCGGCTGCCCGTTCTTGTCCCCGCCCCGCCCATGTCCGTACCCGATACTCCCCGCCTCGGCTTCATCGGCGCCGGCCGTCTCGCGCGCTGCGTCGCGATGCGATTCGCGGCGGCCGGATTTCCGGTCGCCGCAGTCGCGAGCCGCACGGCCGCTTCCGCCGCAGAACTCGCAGCCCGCATCGACGGCTGCCGGGCAGTCGACACGCCGCAGCAGGTCGTCGATGCGGCCGACCTGATCTTCCTGACCGTCCCCGACGACCAGCTCGCGCCCGCCGCCGCCGCACTGCGGTTCGATGCGGCCCGCGCGAGCGGCCAGGCGCTCGTGCACTGCAGCGGCGCCTCGGCGGTGGAACTGCTCGATCCGGCCCGGCTGCAAGGCGCAGCCACCGGCGGCTTTCATCCGCTCTACCTGTTCGGCGGCACCGACGCCGACCTCACGCGCATCGACGGTTGCTCGGTCACGATCGAGGCCGACGGCGCATTGCATGCGACGCTGATGCGGCTCGTGGCCGCACTCGGCTGCCACCCGCTGTCGATTCCCGCCGGCGGCCGGATGCTGTATCACGGGGCCGCGCATTACGCGGCGAGCTTCGCGCTGTGCGGGCTGGCGGAAGCGGTCGAGCTGTGGCGCGGCCTCGGCTTCGACGAAGCCGCCGCGCTGCGCGCGCTGCTGCCGATGCTCGCCGGCACGATCGAGACCGCCCGCGACAAGGGGCTCGCGAACGCGCTCGCCGGCCCGGTGTCGCGCGGCGACACCGGCATCGTCGAGCGCCAGCTCGCGCTGCTCGAGGCGCGCGGCGGCGATCACGCGACGCTGTACGCGCTGATGACGCGCCGCGCGGTCGCGCTCGCGGCGCAACGCACGGTGCCGCCGGCCACGCTGCCGGCGCTCGCCCAGGCCGTCGAAGCGTCGCTCGCGCGCACCACCGGACACCCCTCCCCGCCGCGAGACGAGGCGTGATAAGGTGTCGGCCGATGCGCCGCCATCCGGCGTTGGCGGCCGCACGCTACTCGACTGCATAAAAAGGATGCCAACGATGTTCGGCGAGATCGCCCGTTTTCTGCTCAATACCGTCTTCACGCTGTTCGGCGCCGCGCTGATATTGCGCGTCTGGATGCAGGCCGTGCGCGTGCCGCCGTACAACCCCGTCACGCAGGCCGTCCTGCAGGCCACCAACTGGCTCGTGCTGCCGCTGCGCCGCGTGATCGCGGGCGTGCGCGGCATCGACTGGGCAAGCGTCGTCGCCGCGCTGCTCACCGCGCTCGTCTATGTGGTGCTGATGGTCGTGATGGCCGGCTTCGACCCGGCTTCGGTGATCGCGACGCTCGTCGTGGTCGCGCTGCTGACCGTCGTGAAGTGGGCGCTCAATCTGGTGATCTGGATGACGATCCTGATGGCGCTGCTGTCGTGGCTCAATCCGCGCTCGCCGGCGATGCCGATCCTCTACCAGCTCACCGCGCCGTTCCTGAACCCGCTGCGCCGCGTGATCCCGAACCTCGGCGGCATCGACCTGTCGCCGATCCTGCTGTTCGTGATCGTGCAGGTGCTGCTGATGATCGTCACGCGCGCAGCCGTGTCGCTGACGATGTTCGGCATCTGAAGCGTTGCGCTACACCGCCGGCCCCGCGGCCGGCGGCGCCGACAGCGTGTCGATCACGCCGAAGCTCGCCGGGATCATCGCGTAGCACACGCGCACTTTCTCGCGCGACAGCCGTTCGAGCAGTTGCCGCGCCTCGGCCTCGGTGACGATGAATTCGACCTCGATCGTGAGCGAGCCCTGCAGCTCGAAGAAGCGGTCCTCATGCAGCACGCGATGCCGGCCGAAGCCGGCCATCGCGCGGAACGCGGAACCGCCCGCGACGCCCATCCGGTTAGCTTCCTCCAGCAGCCATTCCCATAGCGGCTTCCAGTGCAGCCGCTGCTGCTCATGCACATAGAAGCGCAGGAACACGGTGTCCATCGCGTCCTCCGGATGCCGGCGCGCTCAGGCCGGCGCGAACCACGCGCTGGCGGTCCACATGCCGAGCGCCGTCAGCGTGAACGAACCAGTCAAGTGTAGGACAGCCACCGCGAACGCCCATCCGAATTCGCCCTGCAGCGCGTGCGTCATCACTTCGACCGAGTAGGTGGAGAACGTCGTGAGGCCACCGAGGAAGCCGGTGATCACGAACAGCCGCCATTCGGGCGGCAGGCCGACGCGGCTCGTGAACACGACGGCCGCGATGCCGATCGCGTAGCCGCCGAGCAGGTTCGCGGCCAGCGTGCCGAGCGGCATGGCCGGCACGAACGCGTTGAGCGCGAGGCCCAGGAACCAGCGCAACACGGCGCCGAGCCCGGCGCCGACGAAGATCGCGACGATCGAAGGGAACACGAAAACTCCTTGCTGACGGCGCCGGATGGCCGGCGCGGCGTACGCCGAACTGTATGCGCAATCGTGCGGCGGCCGCAATGCCGGCGCGTCGTATCGTTCGCACACGGCCGCCGGATTCGCCATTTTCCGATGAATTACGCCGAACATTACAAATCCACAAAATAAATCGATTAATGAGTCAGCGGCCGTTCGGAAGTCGGAGAAACCTGCGCCAGGCGGTCCGTTCCGGTCATGACAAGCCCCATGCGCCGGGCATTCCGCGTATTTACCCTCATCCAGACATTCCCGCATCCTGCCGATATTCGATGTAATTCATTCCGGCTATTTCATAGAATCAATTCGCCGTCGATCCGTCGGCACGGGGAGATTCTCAAAATGAACAATATTCGCCTGTCATCCATGTTGATTCCGGCGCTGTGCGCGTCGCTGCTCGGGTCGAGCGTCGCGCTCGCCGACGACGGCGCCCAGCAGTCGTACATCGAAGGCCACCGCGCGCCGAAAGGATTCGCCCGCCCGCCGTTCCACACCAAGCCGCGTGCAAGCACGGCCACCGTCGCCGGCCTCACGCCCGCGCTCGTGCGGCACGCGTACGGATTCGATGCGCTCGCGAACCAGGGCGACGGGATGGTCGTCGCGATCGTCGACGCGTACGACGACCCGAAGATCGAGGCCGATCTCGGCGTCTTCAGCAACGCGTTCGCGCTGCCTGCCTGCACGTCGTCGAACGGGTGTTTCACCAAGGTGTATGCGCGCGGCACCCGGCCCAAGACGGACGCCGGCTGGTCGCTCGAGATGTCGCTCGACGTCGAATGGGTGCACGCCATCGCGCCGAAAGCGAAGATCGTGCTGGTCGAGGCCGCATCGGCGAGCTTTACCGATCTGATGGCTGCGGTCGACGTTGCGGTGAAACGCGGCGCGTCGGTCGTGTCGATGAGCTTCGGCGGCAACGAGTTCAGCGGGGAAACCGCCTACGACGGCCACTTCAACGTGCCGGGCGTCACGTTCGTCGCGTCGTCCGGCGACAGCGGCACCGGGACCGAGTACCCGGCTGCATCGCCGTATGTGGTCGCGGTGGGCGGCACGACGCTGTCGGTCGACGCAGCGGGCAACTACGTCGGCGAAGCGGCGTGGAGCGGCAGCGGCGGCGGCGTGAGCACCGCCGAGGGCGAGCCGGCCGGTCAGGCCGGCTGGCCGATTCCGGTGGCCGGCAAGCGTGGCGTGCCCGACGTCGGCTACGACGCGAATCCGTCCAGCGGCTTCGCCGTGTACGACTCGGTGACGTACCAGGGGCAGGCCGGCTGGTTCCAGGTCGGCGGCACGAGCGCCGGCGCACCGCAATGGTCGGCGCTCGTCGCGATCGCGAATTCGCTGCGCGCGGCGGCCGGCAAGAGCCGTCTGAGCGGCACCTACGACACGCTGTATGCGATCGGAAAGAGCGCGTACGGCAGCGACTATCACGACGTCACGATCGGGTCGAACGGCAGTTGCGGCAGCATCTGCAACGCGGCCGGCGGCTACGACTACGTGACGGGCCTCGGTTCGCCGGTCGCGCCGTCGCTCGTTCAGACGCTCGTCGCGCAGCCGTAACCGCACAACCGGCGGCGGCGGCCGCGCGCCGCCGCCGCGTTCAACCGCCGTGCCACGCGCGCTCGAGTTCGACGAGCGTCGCGAGCGCGCCGCCCTGCAGCCCGATCACGTCCGCGCGGCGCGCATGCGCTTCGCGTGCGTTGATGCGGATCACATCGGCGCCGAGCCGCTCGCTCGTCAGCCGGACGGTCGGGATCGCGGTGCCTGCGCCGAGCTCGACCACCACCACCCGCCCCGCCTGGGCGATCCATTCGTCGAGCGCGCGCTGCTGCGCGTCGTAGCGCTCGCCGAGCCAGCCGTGGTCGCCGAACATCAGGATGTTCGGCCGCGCCAGGCCGCCGCAGCGCGGGCAGCGCGGCGGCTCGCCGATCAGCCGGCACGCGGCGGCGTCGACGTCGGGGACGAACGATGCCGCATCCCACGTGTCGTCCGAGCACGGACGCAGACACTGCAGCGCGTGAATCGAACCGTGGATCTCGACGATGCGCGCCGGATCGAAGCCGGCTTTCTGAAACTGACCGTCGACGTTGCTCGTCAGCACGAAACCGCCGTTCGGCATCGCGTCGATCCAGCGTCGCAGGATCGCGAAGCCCTGATGCGGCAGCGTCTGTCGATACAGCGCAAGACGGTGCCCGTAGAAGCCCCACGCCAGCCGCGGTTGCGCGCGAAACGCCTGCGGCGACGCGATCTCGTGAAATTCGAAGCGCTCCTGGCGCAGCGCCGGATAGGCGCGCCAGAAGCCGTCCGTGCCGCGGAAATCGGGCAGCCCCGAATCGACGCCGATGCCGGCGCCGGCCGTCACGAGGAGCGCATCGGCGCGCGCGAGCGCCTCGACGGCGGCGCCGACGCGATCAGTGGGCAGTGGGAGTGGTGCGGCGGACGCATCGAAGGAACGGGAAAGCGGCATGGCGAAGCTGGGCAAAGAATCGAACGGTAGGCGGCGGATGTCGCGCGATCATACGCCGGTTCGAGCGCGATGCTGCGGCGGCGTGGCGTGGCGTGGTGTTGCGCAGCGCAGTGCCGCGCCGAGCGCCGAGCGCGCCGCGAACCGGCCGTGGCCGCCGCACGCACGGTCGGGCACGCCGCACGGCATCGCGTTCAGGCTTGTGAACTCTCCTGCACGACCGGTATCGCCTCGACCGACGAGTAGACCGCCTTGCCGAGCTGCCGCGCAAGCGTCACGTCCGCGTCTGCGCCGCGCGATGCGCCGTCGATCCGCAGCACCGCATCGCAGCGCCGCAACAGCCGGTGCGCCGCCGGATACAGGAACGATTCGCTGATCGCGTCACCGATCGCCGTGGCGCCGGCCGCCGTGGCGAGCGGCAGCGACAGCCACTCGCCGATCATCGGCACGTGCCCGCGGCGATACACCGCGAGCGCGGCCTGCTCGAGCCGGCGCAGGTTGGCGGCGATGCGCGCGGGGTCGCCGTCGGTGCCGCTGCGCCACGGCCCGGCGACGAGCACCAGCAGCGGCGTCATGTCGGGCGCACGCCGGCGGTTTCCCGCAGCGCGACGTACTGCAGCAGCATGATGGTCTTCGCATCGACGATCTCGCCGCGCTCGATCGCGTCGAGCGCCGCACGCAGCGGCATCTCGACGACCTCGAGATCCTCGCCCTCTTCCGCGACGCCGCCGCCGTCGCCGATCCGCAGCGACGCGTCGTATTCGCCGACGAAGAAATGCAGCTTCTCCGTCACCGAGCCGGGGCTCATGAACGCCTCGAACACCTTGCGCACGCCGCGCACGCGGTAGCCGGTTTCCTCTTCGGCTTCCGCGCGGATACGCGCATCGGGCGTCGCATCGTCGAGCAGGCCGGCCGCCGCTTCGAGCAGCATCCCGTCGTGGCCGTTCACGAACGCCGGCATCCGGAACTGCCGCGTGAGCAGCACGTCGCCCGTCGCCGCATTGCGCAGCAGGATGGTCGCGCCGTTGCCGCGGTCGTAGGTCTCGCGGCTCAGCCGCTGCCAGGTGCCGTCGCGGCGCAGGAAATCGAACGTCACCTTCTTCAGCACGTACCAGTCATCGGACAGCACCGTCGTATCGACGATACGGACGCGCTCATGCGTTGCGGCCATCGCGGCCTCCCCATTCGACATAGGACGGCGCCCATGGTAACGTGCAGTTTCGTGCAATTTCAAGATATTTCGTGCAATGCGATGCTGACGACCCAACGCAAGAAAGCGATCCTCGACGCGCTCGCCCGTGACGGCCAGGTGCTGGCCGTCGAACTGAGCGCGCAATTCGGCGTATCCGAAGACACCGTGCGGCGCGACCTGCGCGAGCTGGCCGCCGAAGGGCTGTTGCAGCGCGTGCACGGCGGCGCGCTGCCGGCGTCGCCGGCCGTCGCGCCGTTCGCGCAGCGCGAGACGCTGGAAACCGCGGAAAAGCGGCGCATCGCGCGTCGCGCCGCCCAGATGATCGCGCCGGGACAAGTCGCGATCGTCGATGGCGGCACGACGTCGGCGCTGCTCGTCAGCCAGTTGCCGGCCGACCTGCGCGCGACGATCGTCACGCACAGCCCGAGCGTGGCCGTCGCGCTGGCGGCGCATCCGTCGATCGACGTCATCCTGATCGGCGGGCGGCTGTACAAGCATTCGATCGTCGCGGTCGGCGCAGCGGCGCTCGAAGGTATCTCGCGCATCCATGCCGACCTGTATTTCATGGGCGTCACCGGCGTGCATCCGGTCGCGGGCCTGAGCACCGGCGATTTCGAGGAAGCCGCGATCAAGCGCGCGCTCGCGGCACGCGCCGCGGAGACGGTCGTGCTCGCGTCGCAATCCAAATTGCGCGCGGCGTCGCAATTCGTGATCGGCGAGCTGGCGCTCGCGCAGACCGTGGTCGTCGAGCAGGAAACCGACGTCGCCCTGACCGAGCCGATCGAGGCTGCCGGCGTGACGGTCGTGCGGGCGTAGCGCGGCGGAAAGCGGGATGAGCGCCGACGGCCCCACGTCAGCGTGCCGACAGACAGCCCTTGCTACCATGGGCGACTGCCCAACCGACACGTCAGCGCCCGCCCGATGCCGACCGCCCCGACCTCCGTTCCAGACGCTATCGCCCCGCCTCCGGGCATCCTCGCCTTGTTCGCCGCGTTCGCGCAGATCGGCCTGACCAGCTTTGGCGGCGGATTGAGCGGGCGCATGATGCGCGCATTCGTGCACGAGCGGCGCTGGCTCGACGAGGAGGCGTTCCTGAACGGACTCGCGTTGTCGCAGGCGTTGCCGGGCGTCAATGTGAAGAACCTCGCGATCTGGATCGGCTACCGGCTCGCCGGATGGCGCGGCGCGGTGGCCGGCTTCACCGGCGTCATCGCGCCGCCCGCCGTGCTGATCGTGCTGTTCGGCGTCGCGCTCTCTGCACTCACGCGCTTCACGCTCGCCCACGTCGCGCTCGCCGGCGCCGCGGCCGCGGCGATCGGGCTGTCGATCTCGATGGCGATCACCGCGGTGCGCCGACTGCCGCGCCGTGCGCTGCCGCTGACGGTGATGACGCTCACGTTCGTGTCGGTGGCCGTGCTGCACTGGCCGCTCGTGTGGACCGTGGTGATCGGCGGCACGCTGAGCGTCGCACTCGAATACCGTCGTGCGGCGCGCGCGACGGCCGGGGGGAGCGGCCGATGATCACGCTGTCCCGCTATGTCGCGCTGGCCGGCGTGTTCGCGCCGCTGTCGATCGCCACCATCGGCGGCGGCCAGGCGATCGTCGCCGATATCCAGCGGCAGGTCGTCGATGTTCATCACTGGATGACGGCCGCACAGTTCGTGAACGACTTCGCGATTGCGCGGATGGCGCCGGGCCCCGGCTCTCTGCTTGCAACGCTGATCGGGTGGCAGGTGGCCGGCTTCTGGGGCGCGGTGATCGCGACGCTCGCGCTGTTCGGGCCGACCGCGTTCCTCATTTACGGCGTCGCGCATCTATGGCGGCGGCACCAGGGCGCACGTTGGCAAGTCGCCCTCGAGGCCGGCCTGCGGCCGGTTGCAGCGGGGATGATTCTGGCGTCGGCCTGGGTGCTGCTGCAGGCGCTCGACGGCGGGTGGCCGGCCCGCGCGATCGCGCTTGCGTCGACTGCATGCGTGATGCTCACGCGCGTTCATGCGGTGCTGCTGATCGTCGTCGGGGCGTTGTTGCTGGTCGTCATGCATGCGATCGGCTGACGTCGGCGACCGCGCCGCGAGCCGTCGGCGCACCGCGCGATATTGGATGACGAACGGGGATTTGCGACTTGGCGAGACGCGCGTCGCTAGGGGTCGAAGCCTTGCAGCGCCCCCGTCGAGAATAAGATGGACATCGGCCACGAAGCGCGTATGATCAATTCATCCGAGCGCGCGTCACGTCCCAGATCGCTCGTCCCGCCCTCTGCCCTCTTGCTGCGTTGCGCCGTCATCCGCACGCATCGTTTTCTTTTCACCCCCACCCGTCGCGCCGCGTAGCGGTGATACCGGTCGGTTGCGTTCGTCCGTGCGATTTGTCGCGACGAACAGAGGAGTTCCTCATGAGCATGCATCTGTATCGTGGCTTCGAAATTTACCCGCTGATCTACCCGCACGTTCCGTCGCGGAACGGCAGTGCGCACAACTACGACGGCGGCTTCGACGCGGCCGTGAAGATCTGCCTGCGCGGCACCATCGACACGCTGACCCGCAGCGAGACGTTCCGGTTGGCCAGCAAGACGCCGTTCGAATCGGCGGGCGATGCGCGGCGGGCGTCGGTGCTGTACGCAGAGCAGGTCATCGATGGCAATCGCGGCGAGCAGCCGCTGTTCGCGTAGTTCCACCGATTCCACCGATGCATGTCGACGCGGCCGGCGACAGTCGGCTGGCGATTCGGAGCGCGAAATGATCATCGACGAATTGCTCGGCCTGATCGAGCGACACGAGATTTCCCCGACCGACGCTGTCCCGCAACACCGGCTTGCCGGATCCGCGTTGCGCCATCAACCCGAGTTGCAAATGTTCGCTGCCGTGCGCGCACTGTCGATCGGCGCCGGATATTCCGAGTTCGAGTCCGACGGGATAGCGAGCGCCGTCATGACGCGACTCGGCTAGCTTCCCACCACACGCTTTTAGAACAGGATCTGCATGACGACCATCATCCTCAAGCCCGACGAACCAGTCGAGGTCGCGCTGCGCCGCTTCCGGCGAAACATCGAGAAAACCGGACTCATCCGCGAGTTGCGCAGCCGCACCGGGTATGAGAAACCGACCACCGAGCGCAAACGCAAGAAAGCGAGCGCCGTGTCGAGACAGCGACTCCGCGCGAAGCGCATGCTGCCGCCGCGGAAGCTGTACTAGGGCGCGAGTCGTGTACGAGCCGCCCGTCGAAGTGCGTCCGTTCTTTCCATTGACGAAATGCGAAGTCGACTTCGATCGACAGAACGATGCGATCACGCTGTTGCCGAGCTTCTACGCGTTCGGCTGCGAGTACACCAGCCGCGGCCTGCGGATCGGTCGCGACGACGCGTTCAAATTGATCGCCGCGATCGAAAAGGCGCTGAGCGTCGATTAGCGGAGCGCGCGGTTGGACGCATCGGTCTCCGACCGGCGCTTTCGCACCGGACGGACCGAACGGTTCGTTCACGCGAACACGAAGTACTTGCGCACCGTCTCCACGACTTCCCACGTTCCCTTCATGCCCGGCTCGATCACGAACACGTCGCCGGCCTTCAGGTGCACCGGTTCCTCGCCTTCCGGCGTGATGATGCAATAGCCGTCGAGGAAGTGGCAGTACTCCCATTTCTCGTAGTTCACTTCGAACTTGCCGGGCGTGCAGATCCACGTGCCCATGATCTTGCTGCCGTCGCGGGACACGTAAGCGTTGAGGTTCACGGTGTGCGGATCGCCGCCGATGCGCTTCCACTTGGTCGCATCGACGACGGGCATCGGGCAAGTTTTGCGCAGCACGGTGATGAAATCGGACATGTCGGCTCCTGAAGAACGAACGGATGAGAGGACTGTCACGTTAGTTCGAATGGTCGCGCACGGCTTGTGTCGTTCCGACATCGAGTCGTTCATTTTCGACATGGGCGGGCGGAGGGGTGGCGAGTGCGTTTTGGGAGCCGCGTCGCTTCGAGGCACGCGTCAGGCTCGTCGTCGATGATCATTCCGGTGCTGTTCGACCTGTGCGCGAGCGGCGCTAGGTCATAGACGGCGGCGGCAACGAGCATCACACTCGATCGCGCCGATTGTCTTGCACACCGGACTGGGCCCATCGTCGCCCCGATGGGCAGCAAACCTGTCGCTCAACTCGCGTGATGGGGCTGCGGGTCCGCGTAATGCCAGATGACCATTCCCCACGTCGTGCGCTGCGGCCCCGGCATCGGCGCTCCGGCTTCGACGTGAACCGAATCCTTGACAGCCGGACTTTGCCAGTAACCTCTGCGCGGACAAGGCTCCCCGGGCAGGGCCCGGAGCCTCGGTTGCACGACAGGCGTCGGGAAATAAGTCGCCTCTTCCGCCGGAATGCTGCCGTCCCGGTAACGCTTGTCTTCCCACAGCAGCCGCCAGGCCACCGCATGTTCGTCGTTGGTGCCTTCCAGCAAGTAGGTGTGGGCGATACTGCCTTTCAGGAAGTAACTCGGGCAACCGACCTTGCCGGCCGGAAACCATGGCTCCCAGATACCCTCGACTGGAATCTCCTCGCCGCTGTGAATCTCCCCGGCCGCGGATTCGTTCTTCGGCGGGCACGGAGGAAGGTCGGCGGGATAGCTGCGACCGGGCGGCCAATATCGCCATGCTGGAAACAACGGGTCCTGGAACAACGACTCATACGTCCAGTGCTTGAACACACGAGTACCGCCGTCGGCACGCTTGCCATAGCTGAGGTATTCGGAAAAATCGAGTCCGACAGTGCACTTGAGCGCCTGACAGCTCAACTCTTCAATCCACGCCCCTTCCGCATACCCAGTTGCGTATTCGAAATCCGAAAATCTCGAGTCCCTCACGCCAAGTGCGTGGAAAAACGGGTCATACGTTCGACCAACCTCGTGCGCACTCCGCCCGAGCAAAAGCTCACCACCTTTTTCGCTCCCCGTTATGAGCGCATCGTAAGCCGATCGCTTGTCAGCACCTTGTCGCAGTGTCTCAATGCCTTGATCCATCCTTATCAACGCGCTCAGGAAATCGTTGACATACGCTGCCTCCAATTCCTGTTGATTCGGGCGCGGCGTGTCCAACTGCCTGGCGTACGCGTGAAGGAAATCCCTGAACAGATCAACTGCATGATCGAGGAACGTAACACTCGTCCATTTCTTGAGGAGGTGAAACGCTTTGGCGCGCGCATCGGACTCCTGCTCTGGAGTCATGGTGAGAGTATTCAGCATCATTGGTTCTGTTCTTCAGTCGATTGTTTTCCGACAACGGCAGTGGTTCGCCGCGCATAGCCTTCCTGTCTGATCTTGGCCGATCATTTCCGCTCTGCCGGGAAGAGTACTCGCCACGTCCGTCGAGCCGTTGATATTGGGCACCGATGCTGCGCAGCGCCACGAAAATGCGCAGTTCGCG
>NZ_PQMX01000061.1:0-35687 GCF_004368385.1 Burkholderia sp. B10
ACGCTGGCCGCGGCCGCCTCGCGCGATGCAGGAGCTGTGCAGAAATGAAGCCGTTCAAGCACTACCGGGCAGCCGGCGCGATCGCGCTGCTCGTCGCCTCGCGCCTGGTCCTGGCGGCGCCCCCGGCGCCGCCGCCGGGCGCGCCGGCCGTCGACAATCCCGATTCGAGGATCCGCATCCAGCTCGTGTCGCGCGATCAGGTGGACATCTCGAGCGAAGTGGCGGCCAAGATCGCCTCCCTGCCGTTCCGCGACGGCGATTCGTTCCGCGCCGGGCAGACGCTCGTCACGCTCGACTGCTCGCTGTACAACGCGCAGCTGCGCAAGGCGCAGGCCGACGCGGACGGCGCGCGCGACCTGCTCGACACCAACCGCAAGCTCCTCGCGCTGCATTCGATCGGCGCGCTCGAGGTGCAGCAGGCGCAGGCCAAGCAGAAGGCCAGCGCGGCCGAGGTGGCCTATATGTCGGCCACCGTCCGCAAGTGCGCGATCGCCGCGCCGTTCGACGGCCGCGTGTCCAAGCGCAGCGCCTCGCCGCAGCAGTTCGCCGAACCGGGCAAGCCGCTGCTCACCGTGGTGGACACCAGCCACCTCGAGCTGAAGATGATCGTGCCGTCGAAATGGCTCGCCTGGCTGCGTCCGGGCCACGCGCTGAGCGTGCAGGTGGACGAAGTCGGCAAGACCTACCCGGCCAAGGTGGCGCGGATCGGCGCGCGCGTCGACCCCGTCACGCAGACGGTGGACGTGACGGCGGCGTTGAATGCCGGCGCGCCCGACCTGCTGCCGGGTATGAGCGGGTGGGCGACTTTCGCGCGGTGATGCAATGACGGCAAACCGTACGGCGGACGAGGCGGCTCAACCCCGCATCGACGGCCAGCAGCTCGCGCTGCTCTGGCAACTGTCGGCGCGCGCTCGCGCGGCCGCGACCGAAACCACGCTCGGCTTCACGATCGTCAACGAGACGCTCGCGCTGGTGCCCTACCGGCAGGCCGCGTGGTGGCGCGGCGACACGCCGGGCCACGTGGCCGCGTTGTCGGGCCTGCCTCAGAGCGATCCGAACGCACCCTACGTGCAATGGCTCGGCCAGCTTTGCAAGGCGCTCGCGCGCGGCCTGCAGAGCGCCCCGCCCGAGGACGCCGCGGCGCGCGTGGAAGGCCAGGGCGCTCCGGTGCTGCCGGCGCGGCCGCGCGTGCACACCTTCACCGCCGCCGACCTGCGCGCCGACGCGCCGCACGTGGTGGAGGAATGGGCCGCGTGGTGGCCCGAGCACGGCGCGTGGCTGCCGCTGACCGATCGGGCCGGCCGCGCCGTGGGCGGCGTGGTGTTCGCGCGCGACGGGATCTGGAGCGCCACCGACACCGCGCTGCTGACCGAGCTCGGCCAGGTGTGGGCGCACGCGTTCGAGTCGTTCGCGCCCCGCGCCTCGTGGCGCGAGCGTGCCCGGGTCTTGCTGAAGCCCGGCCGCCAGCAGCGCCGCGTGCTGATCGGCCTGGCGGTGGCGTGCGTGATCCCGGTACGGCTCACGGTGCTCGCGCCGGCCGAGGTCACGCCGAAGGATCCGTTCGTGGTGCGCGCGCCGCTCGACGGCGTGATCGACCGCCTGTACGTGCGTCCGAATCAGGTCGTGCAGCAGGGCACGCCGCTGCTCGCGCTCGACGCCACCACGCTGCAGTCGCGCTACGCCGTGGCCCGCAAGGATTTCGACACGGCCCAGGAGGAACTCCGGCAGACGGCGCAGCTCGCGGTGACCGACGACAAGAACCGCCTCGACATGGCCGAGCGCCAGGGCAAGCTCGACCAGAGCCGCGTCGAGCTCGACTACACCGCGCGCCAGCTCGCGCGCGTGAACGTCACCGCGCAGCGCGCCGGCGTGGCGATCTTCAGCGATCCAAACGAATGGACCGGCAAGGCGGTGGCCGTCGGGGAGAAGATCCTGCTGCTGGCCAATCCCGCGCACGTGGAAGTGACCGCGTGGCTGCCGGTGGCCGACAACATCGACGTGAAGCCCGGCACCACGCTGACGCTGTATCCGAAGAGTTCGCCGCTGGCGAGCTACGACGCGCGCGTCGACACCGTGGCCTGGCGCGCCGAGCCGACGCCCGAGGGCGTGCTCGCCTACCGCGTGCGCGCCACGCTCGATGCGGGCGACGCGCATGCGCCGCTCGGCGCGATGGGCACCGCACGGATCCGCGGGCCGTGGGTACCCGCGATCTACTACCTGCTGCGCCGTCCGCTGACGCTGGCCCGCCAGTGGCTGGGCTGGTGAAACACGACGACCCGCACGACGCTTTCGCACCATGCACCGACTCCCGCAACTGCGCCAGGAACTGACGCTCTCGGCCGGCCCCGTGACGCCCGACGGCGCGCCGACCTGGATGCTGCACGATCCTGCCGCGAACCGCTTCTTCCAGATCGGCTGGCCCGCGTTCGAGCTGCTCTCGCGCTGGGCGCTCGACGACGCGAACGCGATCGTCGAGGCCGTGAACCGCGACACCACCCTCACCGTCACGCTCGACGACATGGAGGCGCTGCTGCGCACGCTGCGCCAGGAGAACCTGCTGGTTGCCATGAGCGCCGCGGACACCGCACGGCTCGATGCCCACGAGGCGGCGCAGCATACCTCGCGCGCCATGTGGCTGCTCAAGCACTACCTGATGATCCGGATTCCGATCTGGCATCCGATGTCGTTCCTGCGCGCCACGCACCGCTACGTCGCGTTCGCGTTCCGGCCGGCGTTCTGGTACGTGGTCACGGCGGTGGCTCTGCTCGGCCTGTTCCTCGCGTCGCGGCGCTGGGACGAATTCCTGCACACCTTCCACAACTACGCCGACTGGCGCGGCCTGGTGGGCGTGGGCATCGCGCTCGGCTTCGCCAAGGTGCTGCACGAGTTCGCGCATGCCTACACGGCGCAGCGCCACGGCTGCCGCGTGCCCACCATGGGCGTGGCGTTGCTGGTGATGGTGCCGGTGCTGTACACCGACACCACCGAGGCCTGGAAGGTGCCCGAGCGGCGCCGCCGGCTGTGGATCGGCGCGGCCGGCATGCTCAGCGAGGTGGCGCTCGCCGCGTTCTCCACGCTGGCGTGGACGCTGCTGCCCGACGGGCCGCTGCGCGCCGGCGCGTTCCTGCTCGCCACCACCACCTGGGTGGCCACGCTCGGCATCAACGCGAGCCCCTTCATGCGCTTCGACGGCTATTTCCTGCTGTCGGACTGGCTCGACATGCCGAACCTGCACGATCGCGCGTTCGCGCTCGGCCGCTGGTGGCTGCGCGAACGCCTGTTCGGCTTCGGCGACCCGCAGCCCGAACCGTGCAGCGCCGAGCGCCGCCGCTTCCTGATCGCGTTCTCGTTCGCCACCTGGCTGTACCGGCTGACCGTGTTCATGTCGATCGCGCTGGTGGTGTATCACGCGTTCTTCAAGCTGCTCGGCATGGTGCTGTTCTGCGTGGAATTCGGCTGGTTCATCATGCGCCCGGTGTGGCGCGAGGCGCAGCACTGCTGGGCGCGCCGCGACGCGCTGCACTGGCGCCGCGAAACCCGACGCAGCGCGTTGCTGGGCGCGGCGCTGCTGGCATTCTTCGTGCTGCCGTGGCATGCCGGCGTGAGCGCGCCGGCCGTGCTCACGCCGCTGCGCGCCCAGGGGCTCTATACGGTCGAGCCCGGCTACCTGGCCGCGAACCCGGAGCCGGTGCGCGACGGGCGCAAGGTACGCGCCGGCGACACGCTCGCAGTGCTGGTGTCGCCCGATCTCGACGCGAAGCTGGCCAGCGCCAGCGCCGAGGAGGCGCGGCTGCGCTGGGAAGTCGAGCAGCAATCGTTCGACGATCGCCTGCAGCAGCAGGGCACGGCGTTGCAACGCCGCTGGGAGTCGGCGCGGCAGACGGTGGCGGGGCTGCGTGCCGAGATCGCGCGACTGACGATCCGCGCGCCGTTCGACGGCACCGTGCAGGCCAACGACGACGCGCAAGCGCCGGGCACCTGGCTGCCGCGCGGCGAGCGGCTCTACGACATCGTGGCGCCCGGCGGCGTGAAGGGCGACGCCTACGTGGGCGAGCACGACGTGGAGCGCCTCGCGGCCGGACAGACGGCCGTGTTCGTGTCGGACGTGCCCGAACTCGCGGCGCGCCGTTGCCGCATCGCCGCGATCGACAAGGTCAACGTGGCCACGCTCGACGAGCCTACCGTGGCCAGCACGTACGGCGGCCCGATCCCCGCCGAGCAGGATCCGAAGACGCACCAGCTGGTGCCGCTGCAAGCCACCTGGCAGGTGCGCTTCGACGCGTGCAGCAGCGGCGACGGGCCGGGACGCGAGGTGCCCGGCACGGCGCAGCTCGGCGCCGGCCGCGAAAGCTACCTGGGCCGCGGCCTGCGGTTCGTCGCCGCGGTATTGCAACGCGAACTGGGCTTCTGACGCGTTGAGGAGCCTGCCGAGCGAGGCGCGACCGTTTGCGTATTGCCGGTGTCGTCAGGTTCGGCGCGGCGCGGCATGCGTCGTGCTCCGAGACGCCCTTCGCGAGGTTGGGTGCGGCCGCGTATCTGCGCGGGAAAGTGCGCGGATCGTCCTAGAGCGAAGCCGGTGAAGACACGCCGTTACCGGCGTGTTCTCTTCCAGGAACCGTACGTGCGAGTTTCCCCGCATATGGCTCAAGCCCCCGCGAAACCGCACGGGCGTGCAACCGGTCCGCTCGGCTTCAAACGAACCTGCGCTTCGGTCGAAATCGTTGTTCCGCGCAAAAGCACGGAGGGCGCAGACATCGTCTCGGTGCCCTCTCACGCTCTGCCTCGAAGAACTCGCCGCACGAAAGGAAGATGAAGCGCGGGGCAACCGCGTGCCGGCGCGACTTCCTCCGGCACGCGGCTTTACAGGCTGCGCCGCTTCGTAAGCCGCCGCTCCACCAGCCAGTCCAGCAACTTCCGCCCATCCCGCTCGCCGAACCATTGCGCGTGGCCGATCAGGTAACCGTCGTATGCGACGTCGACGATCTCCGGCGCAGCGACGATACAGCCGAAATACGCGACTTCCGACAGCGCGAACTCCGTATGCACGATCGGCAGCATCGCGACGAGCGCCGCATACGCGTCGTCGCTCAACGGCGCAATCGACTCGTAACCGTCGAGCAGCGCGCCGATCTGATCGTATTCGACGCGGCGTGCAGCGGCCGGCGCCAGCCAGTCGATCGCATTGCGCTCGATCGCGAGCGCGAGGTCCATCACCGCGCAGGTGCGATCCGCCAATCCGAAGTCGAGCACCGTGCGCACCAGCGCGCCCGGTGCGGCGTCGGTCCACAGCAGATTCGACGCATGCCAGTCGCCGTGCGTCCACAGCGGCGGCAGCGCGCCCAGCAGCGGCACGAGGCGCGCGTGATACGGGCCGATCCACTTCGCGACATCGCCGCGCCAGTCGCGCGTGCCGAGCGCGCGCGTCAACAGCGGCTGCGCGTCGACCCAGCGTGCGAGCGCGCCGGTCAGATCCGCGCACGACAACACGCGAAAACTCGACAGCAGCGTGCGCACGGGCCGCGCCGGCGCATCGTAGCCGGCCGACGCGCGATGCAGTTCGGCCAGCGCGCGGCCGGCCGCATACGCATGCGACGGATGCGCGAACGGCTTCCACGACATCACGCCGCGATACGCGTCCACGCCCGGCGCGAGCGCATGCACTTCGTAGGTCCATTCGCCCGACGCGAACGCGCTCGCGCCGTCGCGCGCCGCCAGCACGTCCGCGACCGGCACGCCGCGCGCCCGCAGATGGGCGATGAAGCGATGCTCTTCGGCGAGCGCCGCGACGTCGCGCAGGCTCGCGTGATGGCGCTTGACGAACAGTGCGCGCTCGCTGGTGGTGTGGACCAGCACGGCCGCCGAGAACGGTCGCGGGCTGTGCCAGGCGAGCCGCGCCGGTGCGCCGGCGCCGTCGATGCGCGCGAGCACGCCGGCGACTTCGTCGAGCGTCATCAGCGGCCAGTCGCGCTCGGCCTGCTCGCCGTCGACGCCGAATTGCGGCGGCGCGACGTCATGCGTATCGGCTTCACCGCGCACTGCACGCGCGTCCGGCTCGAGAGGAAATGTCATGAACGACGTTGCTCCGTGAGGTGTCAGGCGGCCGGGCTCGTCGCCGCATGCAATGCGTCGGCCGAGCGACGCCAGTCGCGCCAGCCGATCACGGCGAGCGCGATGAACAGCGCATAGAGCCCGGCGGTCAGATACAGCGCCTTGAACACGAACATCCCGACGTACACGACGTTCACGACGATCCACAGCCCCCACGACGCGATGTAGCGTCGCGCGGTCCAGTACTGCGCGACGAGGCTGAACGCGGTCAGCGACGCATCGACGAACGGCAGCGCCGCATCGGTCCAGCGCGCCATCATTCCGCCGAGCAGCGCGCTGCCGACGACCGCCGCGATCAGGTCGGGCAACATCTGCCGCGGCCGCACGCCGGTCACGGGCGCGACGTCGCCGGCCGGCGCAGCGCCCGCGCTGCCGGCGTCCAGCTCACGCTGCGCGATCCAGCGGCGCCAGCCGTACACCTGCAGCACCGCGAACGCGCCCTGCAGCAGCATGTCGGAATAGAGCTTCGCGTCGAAGAAGATCCAGCCGTACAGCGCGACCGACGCGAGGCCGACCGGCCAGCACAGCATGCGCCGCTTCGCGGTCAACCAGATCGCCAGCGCGCTGACGATCACGCCGGCGATTTCGAGTGGGGACATCGTCTGTGCTCTCCTGGGTAACGGCCGGCGGCGCGCGTCATGCCGCGCACACCGGACGATCAGAAATCATAGGTCAACGATACGCGCGCGGTACGCGGCGCGCCCGGGAACAGGTACGCGTCGCCCTGCTGCTCGCCCGCGTCGCGCCAGTAGAACTTGTTGAACAGGTTGTCGACCGACACGCGTAGCACCGTGCGATGGCCGCCGATCTTCGTCGTATAGCGCGCGCCGAGATTGAACACGAACCACGACGGCACGCGCGCGGTGCCCTCTTCGTTCGCGTTGCGGCCGGCGCTGTACTCGACGCCGCCGAGCAGGTTCAGCCCCGCGACGTGCGGCACAGCGTAGTCCGCATACAGCGACGCGCGCAGCGCCGGCACGTTGATGATCTGGTGCCCCTCGTACGCCGGCGAGCCGGAATCGTAGGCACGCGCGCGAATCGCCGCGACGCTCGCGCTCAGCGCCATGCGCTCGGTCAGCCGGCCGGTCGCACCCAGCTCGATCCCCTGGTGCCGTTGCGTGCCGCGTTGCACGAACGTGTAGCTCGCGCCCGATGCGTCGGGGTCCGCGAACTGGAACGGCTTGCTGATCGAGAACACGGCGGCCATGATGCTCATCCGATCGAGCCAGTCGTATTTCGCGCCGAGTTCGAATTGATGCGACTCGACCGGCGGCAGGAACGCATACGCGTTGGTCGCGCGCACCGGCGCCTGATCGCCGAGCGACAGCGCCTTGCTGTACGACGCATACAGCGACAACGCCGTTACCGGCTTGTAGACGAGCGCGACCTGCGGCAGGAACACCGAGCGATCGGTATGCGTCGCATCGCCGTCGATGCTGTCCCAGCTGCGCTGGCGCAGCAGCACTTCCTTGCCGCCCGCCAGCAGCTGCCAGTGCTCGCCGAGGCTGATGCGATCCAGCCCGAACACGCCGTATTGCCACGCGTCGAGCCGCGGATACGACGGCCCCGGCGTGTTGGGCGACGGCGGGAACGCGACGTCCGGCCCGTAGACGTTCTCGCTGCCCACGTAGTCGTACACGGCATCGGCCATATGCACGACGCGACGCTGCACGCTGATGCCGAGCGTCAGCTCGTGGCGCAGCGGGCCGGTCGCGAACTTGCCGGTGGTGACCGCACGCAGGTCGTCGTTGCGGCGGTATTCGCCCGGGCTGCGGAAGTCGTACACGTCGTAGTCGCCGTTCGCGCCGAAGAAGAACGGCGAGGTCGCGCCGCCCGCGCAGCTCGCCGCGTAAGAGCAGCCGTACGGGAACGCGCTGTTGTCGTCGATCATCGTGCGGCTGCGGCCGGCCGCGACGTAGGCTTTCCAGTCGTCGCTGAACTGGTAGTCGAAGCGCGCGTTCAGGTTCAGCGCGTCGGTCGTCACGGGCTTCGCCCACGGCTGCGTGCCGAGCGCCTTCGAGGTCGTCTTGACCGACGGCACGACCGTGCCGCCGAGCAGTTGGTAGCCGGGCGCCGAGCGCTGGATCCACTGCTGGAATTCCGCATTGAGCTGAAGGCTCGCACGCGGGCTGATGTCCCAGTCGGCGGCGATCGAGCCGAACGTGCGCCGTCCGTTCGTGTCGTCGACGTAGGAGTGCATATTCTCCTTCGCCGCATTGATCCGGAAGCCGAACTGATGATCGGCGCCGAAGCGGCGGCCGAGATCCACGGCCGCCGACGTCGAGCCACGGCTGTCGACACCGGCCGTCACGCTCGCGACGTCGGCCGCGCGCTTCGTCACGAAGTTGATCACGCCGCCCGGCGCGACCACGCCGCTGTCGATGCCGGCGAGCCCCTTCAGGATCTCGACGCGCTCCTTGTTCTCGAGCGGCACGTTCTGTTCGCCGGACACCGTCAGGCCGTCGATCCGGATCGCGCTCGCGAGATCGACCGGAAAGCCGCGAATCGCGAAGCCCTCGAAGTAGCCGACCGGCGCATAGTCGTTGACCACCGACGCGTCGTTGCGCAGCACGTCCGACAGGCGCTTCGCCTGCTGATCGTCGATCAGCGCGCGCGTCACGACACTGACCGACGCGGGCGTATCGCGCAGCGGCGCATCGTCGAGGCCGGCGACCGACGCTTCGCGCGCGCGCAGCGCGCTGCCGCGCTCGCCGCTGACCGTGATCGCCGGCAGCGTCGCGCCGCCGGCCGCATCGGCATCCGAAGCCGGTCGCGCGTCGCCCGGCGCGGCCGCGGCCTGCGCCGCGAAAAGCGTGATGCCGAGGCCCACGCCCAAGCCGACCTTCGTGCGCCGCCGCCGTGCGGTCAACGCGATTGTTCTATTCACCGTCATCGTTCTGGATGGAAAACTTGCCGCTCGTTCCTGTCGAAACGCGCTGAACCTGGGAAACACGAAGCGCACGCCGCCGCGACGGTGCCGGACAGACGCCGTGCGCGTGCTCGACCCGCCGTGCGTCGGACGCGCCGCGCGATCGGGCCGCGTGCGGGCCGATCGGTCGGGATAGCGCAGGTTGGGGCATCTGAGCCGCTGACGCGCCGGGCGCCGGCCTGGCCGCCGATCGGTGGATCGGCGGCGCAGCGGGCGGCCGGCGGCTTCGCGCGGGCGTGTCGTGCGGGGAACGCTTCGAACGCCGCGGCGGGCCTGTGTGCGCCGTTCGTCGGAACGGCGGGATGCCCGTCGCGCGCGGCATCGCGGCGCGGCGCGCATTTTACCGCGGGCACGGGAACGGGTCGGGGAATGGGGTGAAGCGCGCGCAGCGCGCCGGGCAGGTGAAGCGGGACGACGCGATTGAAGCGAGGAGAACGCCTAGAGCGAAGGACGCGCCGCAGCGGCGCTCGCCGGGCAACGTGCAACGCCCGGGCGAACCGCGAAACGCGCGCGACGACTCGCGCGCGTTTCGGCCATCGTTCAGAACCCCTGCATCGTCGCGGTCGGATCGGCGACCAGATGAACGACGCCGTAGATCACCGCGCCGACCAGCACGGCGAGCACGATCGCGACGAACGGCAGCAGCGTGAAATTGACGTTCGCGAGGTCGGACGCGTGCGACTTGCTGTTGCGCACGCCGAAGAAACTCCACAGAACCAGACGGATCATGCTGAACAGTTTCATGATGTTGCTCCTTTGTTCGATCGGTTGACGCTATCGTCGGTCCGACAGGTCTCCGGAAAAAGAAGCAGTTGCGCGCGGTTTTAGCGCAGCACGCGTCGTGCGACGGCGTGTCGCAGCGTTGCCGCGTGTGCGTCAACGGTCGAGCACGAGCGGCTCGCCGGCCCGCGCGGCCGGCTGCGCGACGCACAGCAGCGCGCAGCCGGGTTCGACCGCTGCGTCGTATGCGTGCAGGTAGTCGACCGCGCCGGACAGCACACGCGTCGCGCAGGTCCCGCACGAGCCGGCGCGGCAATCCGACGGCACCGTCACGCCGCGGCTTTCGGCGAATTCGAGCAGCGTGCCGTCGGCGGGCGTCCATTCGGCGTCGCGCGCCGAGCGCCGAAACACCACGGGCACGCTCGCCGCCGGCGACGTGCGCTCGCCCCGGTGCGCCGTGCGCACGACGCTCGACGGCCCGAACGCCTCGAAACGGATCCGCTCGTCCGCGACGTTCAGCGCGCGCAGCCCGTCGTACAGCTCGCGCATGAAGGCGGCCGGCCCGCACAGGTAGAAGTCGTAGTCGTCGAACGGCAGGATGCGCTTGAGCTGCGCGACGTCGACGCGGCCCGCGCCGTCGCGCTGCGCGCGGCTGTCGAAGCAGTGCAGCGACACACGTGCGTCGGCGTGTGCGAGACGCGCGAGCTCGGCGGCGAACGGCCGGTCGGCCGCGTCGCGCGCACCGTGCACGAACACCACGCGGCGCGACGCGCTGTCGTCGGCCAGCGCGCGTCGCAGCATCGCCATCATCGGCGTGATGCCGATGCCGGCCGACACCAGCACGGCCGGTCGCGGGCTCGCGACGTCGAACGTGAAGCGGCCGCGCGGCATCTGCGCGTCGAGCGTCATGCCGGCGCGCGCGTGGTCGTGCAGCCACGCCGACACGCGCCCTTCCCGCTTCACGGTGATCCGGTAATGGGCGGCGCCGGGCGCATCCGACAGCGTGTAGCTGCGGATCGCCGGCGCATCGCCGCCCGGCAGCGCGACGCGCAGCGTCAGATGCTGACCGGCTTCGTATGCGGGCAGCGCGCCGCCGTCCGCCGCCTCGAAATGAAACGAGCGCATCGCGCGCGCTTCGTCGACGATCTTCGCGACGCGCAGCGCGCGCCAGCCGGACGCCGACGGCGCGGCGGATGCGGGCGTCGGCACATGCGACGCCGCCGTTTGCGAAGCCGTCGCGGCCGGCGCTCGCGTCGCCGCCGCAAACTGCGGCGCCCGCTCGACGGGCGACCAGCGCAACGGCAGCACGCGACGCGTGCGCCGCACTTCGCGCACCCGAAAACGCACGACGCGCTGCGCGCCGTCGAACGACGCGACGAGCGGCCCGTCCCACACGATCTCCGCGTCGGCGGCGACGTACAGCAGGTCGCCGCTGTCGAAGTCGACGAACAGCAGGCCCGCGCGCGGATCGAGCTGCAGATTGCCGAGCGTGTTGAAGAAGCGGTTGCCGCTGAAATCGGGCGTGGTCAGCGTGTGGGCGTCGTCGACGCGCACGAAGCCCGGCATCCCGCCGCGATGCGACACGTCGGCGCCGCGCGCGGGGCCGGCCGCCGCCGCCGTGTTCGCGCTCGCGACGAAGAACGTATCGGCCTGCGCGAGCAGCACGCGATCGGCGTCGCTCAGCCGGTCCGACACCTCGGGCGCCGCATCAGCCGCGGACCGCTCGCCCTCACGCGGCACGCGCACCGGCTTGCGCGCCTGGATGTACTTCGCGCAATTGCCGAAGCTCTGGTCGACCGCAACCGTCAGCGCACCGCCGTCGACCGCGCGCACGACGCCGTTCACGCGATTGCGCCGACGCGTATCGAACTCGATGCCGAGCCCGCCGAACGGCACGCCGGGCCGCCACGTGCCGGCGAGCGGATCGCCGGGCAACGCATCGCCGTCGATGCGCAGCGTGCGCGGGTCCGGCGCCGTCACGAAGCCCGGCATGCCGACCCGCAGCGTCGCCCACGGCTGGCCGTGCGCATCGACGCCGCCGAGCACGAACAACGGCAGCTGCGCAAAGAAGGCCCGGTGCTGGTCCGGCATGAAGCGGCGAATGCCGCGCCGGCCGCCCGCACCGGCGGCCTCGGTCACGCCGGCACGCTGCTGCACGGCGAGCTCGCCCGCATGAAACGGCGGCACCTCGAGTTCCCAGCCCGGTACGGCGGCGCTCGGCGCGATCATCTCGTTCTCCCGGTGGTTACGCGTGTCGATCCGCCGCGCGTCACGCGGCGAGCAAGCCGGCGCGCGTCGCCGGCATCCCGACGAAACCCGGCAGCGCCTCGACGCGCGCGAGCCACGCGCGCACGTGCGGATACGGCTCGAGCGACACGCCGCCTTCCGGCGCGTGCGCGATGTACGTGTACGCGGCGACGTCGGCGATCGTCGGCTGCGCGCCGGCCGCGAACGGCTTGCCGGCCAGCTCGCCGTCGATCGCGGCGAGCACCTTCGCGGCGGTGCGCTTGGCCGCGTCGTGGTCGAGCGTCGCGTTGAACACGGTGACGAGCCGCGCGGCCGCCGGCCCCGACGCGATCGGTCCCGCTGCGTACGACAGCCAGCGCTGCACGGTGGCCGCGCCGAGCGCGTCGTCCGGCAGCCAGTGGGCGTCGCCATAGCGCTTCGCGAGATAGACGAGGATCGCGTTCGAATCGGCCAGCACGATGCCGTCGTCGTCGATCACCGGCACCTGGCCGAGCGGATTGAGCGCGAGGAACGCGGGCTCACGCTGCGCGCCGCCGGCCAGATCGACGTCGATCGTGTCGAACGGCACGCCGAGCAGCGACAGGAACAGGCGAACGCGGTGCGCATGCCCGGACAGCGGGAACGAATAGACGCGAACCGGACGGGCAGGCTGGTTGGCAGCAGACATGGCAAGGCTCCTGGATCTCGCGCCGCCGGAATTCGGCGACGAACGGCCCCAGCGTAACGTGCGCCGTTGCTGCGCAGAAGACGGATAATCGCGGAAACATCATCCTCTTTCATAGGACAATCGACGATGGCCGATCTGCGCGACGTGAACCTGAACCGGCTGGCGATCTTCGTCGCGGTGGTCGATGCCGGCTCGCTGACGGCCGCCGCCGAGCGGCTCGGGCTGGCGAAGACGGTCGTCAGCACGCACATGCAGCGGCTCGAATCCGAGGTCGGCGCGAACCTGCTGGTGCGCACCACGCGGCGCCTGAGCGTGACCGACGCGGGGCGTGCGTTCTACGATGCGTGCCGCGACATCCTGCGTGCGGCGGAAGCCGCGCTCGACGCCGCGTCGTCCGACGCGGGGCCGCTGCGCGGCACGCTGCGCGTGAGCGTGCCGGTCGACTACGGCGCGCTGGTGGTCGCGCCGGCGATCGTCGCGTTGCGCGACGCGCATCCGGCGCTCGACGTCGAGCTGATCGCGAACGACCGGGTCGTCGATCTCATCGCGGACAACCTCGACGTCGCGATCCGCATCGGCCGGCTCGCCGATTCGAACTACCGCGCGGTGCAGCTCGGCGAATACGAGAAATGGCTGGTGGCGAGCCCCGCGTTCGTCGCGCGCTACGGGCTGCCGCGCGATCCGGACGCGCTCGCCGCGCTGCCGTTCGTGATGCTGTCGACGCTGCCGCGCCCGCATACGCTCGAACTCGACCATGCGCGCGGCGCTCACGCGTCGGTGCGCTGCGTCGCGCCGGTCGTCTCGAACACCGCGACCGCGTGCCGCGCGATCGCGCTCGCGGGCGGCGGCTTCGGGCTCCTGACGGATTTCTCGATCGCGGACGACGTGGCGGCCGGCCGGCTGGTGCGGCTGTTGCCCGCGTGGCGCTCGGCGCGGGCCGGGATCCACGCGGTGTATCCGTCGACGCGCATGCCGTCGCGGAAAGTGCGCGCGTTCGTCGACGCGATGAAAGCGTGCATCGGAACCGCACGGCCAACCGCACCGGCGCGCGCGACGGCGTCGAAACGCGCGGCGCGGCGCGCGCCCGGAGCGGCTTAGTCACGCGGCCGCGCGCCGGTCGGGCAAGTCGGAAAATTTGAAAGTCGGCGCCTCGCGCGCCTGCTGGCCGGCCGCTACCCGTCTTGCCGCAACGTGCCCAGCAGCACCTTCCGGCAACTCGCGACCATCTGCGCCTCGGGATCGCGATGGCCGGTGAGCAGCCACGCCGCGCCGACGTTGGTCATCGCGCCGACCAGCGCAAGCCCGACGAGCCGCTGTTCGATGCGTTCGGCGGGCGTCGCGGCCTCGGGCGTCGCGCCGATCTCCATGATCAGCTTGCCGAAATCGAGCAGCATCCGCTGGTAGGTCGCGTCGGTTTCTGCGCTCACGCCCATCACTTCAAGCAGCAGCACGCGCGCCGCACACGGGTCGCGCAGGTAGCCGAAGAACGCCGCAAGCCCCGCGTCGACGCGCGCGTCGAGGTCGCCGCCGCGCGCCGCCACCGCGCGCGCGACCGCGCCGTGCAGTTGCTGCGCGTGATGCAGGTAGGTCGCGCGCAGCAGCGCCTCGGCGCTGTCGAACGCGGCGTAGAAGTAGCGATCGTTGAGCTTCGCCTCCTGGCAGATCGACCGCACGGTCGCCTTGCGGAACCCCACCGTGCCGAACACCTGCGTCGCGGCGCGCAGCAGCGCGTCGCGCCGCCCGGCCGCCCGGACTTCGTGCGCCACGCCGCCGTAAGCGCGGCCCCGCTTTGGCGTTTCGAGGGCTTTCTCCATTTCGCTGTTTGACATCGGGACGCCCGAAAACTAAGGTGGTGACGAACAACACCACAATAAGCGTGCCGCGGACGCAGCGCAAGCGGAACGGGAGGAAGACGCATGAAGGGATTTTCCGGCAAGGTCGCCGCGATCACCGGCGCCGGTTCGGGCATGGGCCGCAGCCTCGCGGTCGAGCTGGCGCGGCGCGGCTGCGCGGTCGCGCTCGCCGACGTGAACGACGTCGGGCTCGCGGCCACGGCCGCCGCGTGCGCGCAATACGGCGTGCGCACCAGCACGCGGCGGCTCGACGTCGCGGACCGCGACGCGGTGTTCGCATGGGCGGCGTTCGTGCGGGCCGAGCACGGCAAGGTCAATCTGATCTTCAACAACGCGGGCGTATCGCTGGCCGCGAGCGCGGAAACCGCGCGCATCGACGATCTCGAATGGATCGTCGGCGTCAATTTCTGGGGCGTCGTGCATGGCACGCAGGCGTTCCTGCCGCATCTGCGCGCGTCGGGCGACGGACACGTCGTCAACACGTCGAGCCTGTTCGGGCTCGTCGCGATGCCGACGCAGAGCGCGTACAACGCGACGAAGTTCGCGGTGCGCGGCTTCACCGAAGCGCTGCGGATGGAGTTCGAACTCGACGGCGCGCCGGTCAGCGCGACCTGCGTGCATCCGGGCGGCGTCGCGACCGGCATCGTCGACGCGAGCCGCGTCGACACCAGCATCCACGCGCTCACCGGGCAGGACGAAGCGACCCACCGCCGCCAGGCGAACCGCCTGATCGACGCGACGACCGCCGACGACGCCGCGCGGCAGATCCTCGCGGGCGTCGAGCGCAATGCGCGCCGCGTGCTGGTCGGCGCCGATGCGCGCCGCCTCGACAAGATCGCGCGCCTGCTCGGCGCCGGCTATCAGCGGCTCGTCCTGCGCCACGTGCGCCGCGCCCGCGCGCGCAATCTCGCGCGGGCGCACGGGCCGGCCGCGCTGCCCACGTCACCGACCAAGGACCCCGCATGAGCTCGACCACCACCGACCAGCGCGACGCGCGCCGCGATCCCGGCGAGAGCCGCGACCTCGACGTGTTGATCGTCGGCGCCGGGCTGTCCGGCATCGGCGCGGCCTGTCACCTGAAAAAGCGTTGCCCGCATGCGAGCGTGGCGATCGTCGAGGCGCGCGACGCGATCGGCGGCACCTGGGACCTGTTCCGCTATCCGGGCGTGCGCTCGGATTCCGACATGTTCACGCTCGGCTACAGCTTCCGCCCGTGGCACAGCGACAACGCGATCTCGGACGGCCAGACGATCCTCGACTACATTCGCGACACGGCGCGCGCGTATGGCATCGACAGGACGATCCGCTTCGGCCAGAAGGTCGTCGCGGCCGACTGGGATTCGGCCAGCGCGCGCTGGACGGTGCGCGTCGAGCGCAGCGGCGGCGGCGCGGCCGACGCGCTCGTCTATACGTGCCGCTTCCTCTACATGTGCAGCGGCTATTACGACTACGACGGCGGCTACCTGCCCGACTGGCCCGGCATGGAATCGTTCGGAGGCCGGATCGTGCATCCGCAGCAATGGCCGAAGGACCTGTCGTACGCGAACCGGCGCGTGGTGGTGATCGGCAGCGGCGCGACGGCCGTCACGCTGGTGCCCGCGATGGCGGCCGAGGCGAAGCACGTGACGATGCTGCAGCGCTCGCCGACCTACATCGTGTCGCTGCCCGCGCGCGACCGGATCGCCAACGCGTTGCGCCGCGTGCTGCCGTCGCGGTTCGCGCACCGGCTGGTGCGGATCAAGAACGTGCTGCTGACGATGTACCTCTACAACGTGTCGCGCCGCAAGCCCGAACGCACGAAGCGGTTCATCATCCGCGCCGCGAGCCGGCAGCTCGGCCCCGGCTTCGACGTCGCGAAGCACCTGACGCCGCGCTACATGCCGTGGGACCAGCGCGTGTGCCTCGTGCCGAACGGCGACCTGTTCAAGTCGATCCGCACGGGCCGCGCGTCGATCGTCACCGACGAGATCGAACGCTTCACGCCGACCGGCCTGCAGCTCAAGAGCGGCCAGCGGCTCGACGCCGACGTGATCGTCACCGCGACCGGGCTGAAGGTGAAGATGCTCGGCGGCGCGCGCGTCACGGTGGACGGCCGCCCGGTCGACCTCGCGCAGACGGTGTCCTACAAGGGCATGATGTACAGCGACGTCCCGAACCTCGCGTCGTCGTTCGGCTACACGAACGCGTCGTGGACGCTGAAGGCCGAGCTGATCGCGCGCTACGTCTGCCGGCTGCTGAACCACATGCGCGCGCACGGCTACGACACCTGCGTGCCGCGGCTCGGCGCCGGCGAGCTCGGCGACGTGCCGGCCGTGAACCTGAGCTCCGGCTACATCCAGCGCGCGGCCGGCATACTGCCGAAGCAGGGCCATCGCAAGCCGTGGAAGTTTCACCAGAACTACGTGCTCGATCTCGCATCGCTGAAGTTCAGCGGGCTCGCCGACTCGGCGATGCGCTTCGAACGCCGCGCGCAAACCGGCCCGGCCGCCGCGCCGGCTGCCGACCCCGTACTCGAAACCCGTTGAGGCCGACATGACCCACACGCTGCATCTGATCCTGAACGTGCTGCTCGGCGTCGTCGCCGTGCTCGTCGCGCTCGCGTTGTTCTCCGCCTACGTCGCGCACCGCGTGACGCGCGCGTTTCCGCCCGAAGGGCGTTTCGTCGACATCGACGGCGATCGCCTCCACTACGTCGAGTACGGCAGCGGCCCGCCGCTCGTGTTCGTGCACGGGCTCGCCGGGCAATGGCGCAATTTTGCGTATCTGCCGCTCACGCGACTCGCGCAGCAGCATCGCGTGATCCTCGTCGATCGGCCGGGCGCCGGCCGCTCGCTGCGCGGCGCCGGCTCGCAGGCGAACGTGTTCGCGCAGGCGCGCACCATCGCGGCGTTCATGGAAGCGCTGAAGCTCGAGCGGCCCGTGCTCGTCGGCCACTCGCTCGGCGGCGCGATCGCGCTCGCGGTCGGGCTCAACCATCCGGAGCACGTGAGCCGGCTCGCGCTGATCGCGCCGCTGTCGCACGAACTGAGCGCGCCGCCCGGGCCGTTCAAGCCGCTGATGCTGCCGTCGCCGCTGGTGCGCCGCTTCGTGTCGTGGACCTTCGCGATCCCGATGACCATCCTGACCGGGCGCAAGGCCGTCGCGCACGTGTTCGCGCCCGACGCGGTGCCGGACGACTTCGCGGTGAAGGGCGGCGGGTTGCTCGGGCTGCGCCCGCACGTGTTCTATGCGACCGCGACGGACCTGTTGTCCGCGCCGGTCGACCTGCCGGCGATGGAGCGCCGCTATGCGGACCTCACGGTGCCCGTCGACGTGCTGTACGGCCACGCCGATCCGATCCTCGACTGGCGCACGCATGGCGAAGCGCTCGCGCAGAAGTCGCCCCGCGTGCGGCTGAAGGTCGTGGAAGGCGGGCATATGCTGCCCGTCACGATCCCGGACGCGACGGCGGACTGGTTGCTCGAAGTCGCCGCGGCGCCCGTCGATGCGGGTGCAGCGCGCGCGCACGTCGAGCACTGATCGCGTTGGGCGGCGCCGCGGCGGGCGTGAAGCCGCGGGCCGCTCGCGCGAGTCGGCACGGCTCGGCCGCGGTCATGAACCGCGCCGCGCGTCGCGCGCGGTGACGCCGCGGCGGCGCATGCGCGCCCGCGGCCCGCTTCGGCGACGCGGCTCAGGCTTCGTCGTCGGGCAATGACAATCCAAGCTCGGCGATGACCTCGCGCGCGCTGCGAAACGCCTCCACTGCGGCCGGCGCGCCCGCGTAGAGCGCGCTGTGCAGCAGCACCTCGCGGATCTCGACGAGGCTCGCGCCGTTGTTGAGCGCGCCGCGCACGTGGCCCCTCAGCTCCGTGCTGCGGCCGAGCGCCGCGAGCATCGCGCACGTGCAGAGGCTGCGCGTCTTCAGGTCGATGCCGCCGCGTTGCCACGTGCTGCCCCACGCGTGCTCGTTCAGCCAGTTCTGCAGCGGACGCGAAAAACCGTCGAGATCGCGCATCGCGCGTTCGACGAAAGCGTCGCCCATCACCGCCGCGCGGCGCGCCTTGCCCTGCTCCCTGTCCTGTTCGCTCATGTCGATGTCCTGTTCGAAGTGGGCCGCTTCGGCGTCGCCTGCGGCCTGGTGGGTTTCCGGTGGGTTTCGCGTGATGTTCGCGGCGTACGGGCGTTTCGTCAAAGGCGTCGCGGATCGCGCCGGCCGGGCACGCGCGACGGCGGGCAGGGCGCTACGTAACATCCGGCCCGGCGTTACGGCGACTGGCGGGAACACCGCGGCGGGCGATGCGTGCAGCACGCGGCGCCGTCTCGCGGAAACCTGCCTTCCCCCGTTTAAATCACCGCAATCTTCCCGATTCCCGCAACAAAGCGCGCATGGATCGCGCACAACATGTCGTGGCGCGGAATTTGCAGTGTTGGCTCGGACACAACTTCCAATGTCGAGGCCAACATGCATCATTACTTCAAGAAAACGACGGTGGCGCTGGCCGCCTTGTCGGTCGTCACGCTGTATGGCTGCGGATCGGTCGACGGGCCGGTGACGCCGTCGATCAAGCCGAGCACGTCGGGGACGTCCGGGACGTCCGGGACGTCGGGCGGCGGTTCGTCGGGTACGTCGGGCGGCGGTAGCTCGGGCACTTCGGGTACTTCCGGCACTTCGGGTACCTCGGGTACCTCGGGTACCTCGGGTACCTCGGGTACTTCGGGTACTTCGGGTACTTCGGGTACTTCGGGCACTTCGGGCACTTCCGGCACTTCGGGCACTTCGGGCACTTCGGGCACTTCGGGCACTTCGGGCACTTCGGGCACTTCCGGCACTTCCGGCACTTCGGGCACTTCCGGCACTTCGGGCACTTCGGGCACTTCGGGTACTTCGGGTACTTCGGGTACTTCGGGTACTTCGGGTACTTCGGGTACTTCGGGTACTTCGGGTACTTCCGGCACTTCGGGCACCGCCACCACCCCGCTCGGCAACGTCCTTCAGCAAACCGGCACGCTGGTCACCGCACTCGGCACCACCGTCGCGAACGGCGGCTCGCAGATCGGCGGCGTGCAAGTGCCCGGCACGAACCCGACGACGGCCGCCAGCGTCGGCAACGCGGTCACGAGCCTCGGCAACGGCGTGCAGTCGCTCGGCAGCGGCATCGCGGCGGGCCTCGGCTCGATCGGCGTGTCGCCGAACCCGCTCGGCCCGACGCTCACGTCGACCACCGGCCTGCTGACCGGCGCGGGCGGCGCGGTCAACAATCTCGGCAACGCGGTGACGAGCCTCGGCAGCGGTCCGCTGTCGCCGCTCGCGCCGGCGACGACGCTGGTCGGCAGCCTCGTCAACACGGTCGGCACCGCGGTGAACTCCACCGCGTCGGCGTTGAACACGGCGCTGAGCAGCGCACCGGTCCAGCAGCTCGAAACGCAGCTCGGCAGCGTGATCAATCCGATCACCAACACGCTGACCGGCGGTGCCACGACGCCCGGCGCCACGCAGACGCTCGGCGGCGCGACGCTGCTCGGCGCCCCGCTCAACGGGCTGCTCGGCACACTCGGCAGCGGCCTGGGCCTCGCGGGCTCGCAGATCGGCAGCACGACCGGCAACCCCGTCGGCGCGAGCACCGGCAATACCGTCGCGCAGCTCGGCAACACGGTGGCATCGGCCGGCGGCCTGCTGTACGGCGGCAGCGGCAGTTCCAGCAGCGGCACGAACCCGCTCGCGCCGATCACCGGCCTGCTCGGCACGTTGACGGGCGGGCTCGGCGGCGGCAGCAGTTCGAGCGGCTCGGGCGGCACCAGCGGAACGAGCGGGACGAGTGGAACGAGCGGCACCAACCCGCTCGCCCCGATCACCGCGCTGCTCGGCACCGTGACGGGCACGCTCGGCGGCATCGGTTCGAGCGGTACGGGTGGTACCAGCGGCACCGGCGGCAACGGTGGCGCGGGCGTCGGCGGCTTGCTGGCGCCGGTCACGGGCCTCGTGAACGCGCTGACGCCGCTCGGCGCCAGCCTCACCGGCACGGTGACGACGCCCGGCGGCGGCGTGACCGGCAACCTCGGCGGCGCGCTGACGAGCGGCCCGGTCGGCACGCTGACGGGTTCGTTGACGTCGCCGACCGGTGCGCTCGGCGCTGTCGGCACGGCGAGCCCGGGCGGCGCGGTCGGGACGGTGACGACGCCGTCCGGCAGCGGCACCGTGACGGCCGGCCTGTCCGGCAGTTCGGGCAGCACCGCGGGCGGCGCGACCAACCTGCTCGCGCCGGTGACGAACCTGCTCGGCGGTCTGCTCGGCGCCACCGCGCCGAAGAAGTAACGCTTCACCCATCAGAACGACAGGCCAGTGGCCGGGCCCATTCCGATACGGAGCCCGGCCGACGGCCGGCGTCATCCGCCAAGCGGGGACGCCGGCCCACCTCCCGACGAGGATCCGATCATGAATTCCACCATCGACGGCATTGCAGCAGTCCACGATCGTCCGCCGCGCTCCGCCACGCCGTTTCGCGCCGGGCTGCTCGGCATCGCGGCCGGGCTGGTCGCGCTGTGGGTCACGCGCGACCAGCCGGCGCTCGACGCGGCGACCCGCGCCGTGATCGCGAGCGTCGCGATCATCGGCACGATCGCGCTGCACGAAATCTTCGTCTCGCGCGTGTATCTGCGCCCGAGCGCCGGGCTGTCGCGGCAGGCACTGCGCCCGCTGGGGCTCGCGCGCGTCGCGACGCGCCTCGGCGCGCTCACGTCGATCTACGCGGGCATCGGCGCGATCTACTGGCTGCTCCCCGAATATCACGGCGCGTTCTATCTGCCGTTCTGGTCGCTGCTGCGCTCGCTGGCGCCCTATGTGATCGTCGCGGCGCCGTTCTACTTCGCGTGGATGGACCGCCACCAGCGCGACACCGACGACGCCTACCTGCTGTGGGGCCGCTATCTGTTGCGTCGCGAGCAGCCGGCGAGCTGGCAGCCCGTGCGCGAGATGCTCGCCGGCTGGGGCGTGAAGGCGTTCTTCCTGCCGCTGATGACCGTGTACCTGTCGAAGGACGCCGATCACCTGAGCGCATCGCTCGCGAACGCGCTGCACGCACCGATGACGCTCGCGACCTTCGTGTTCCTGTACGACCTGTCGTTCACGATGGACCTGATGTTCGGCACCGTCGGCTACCTGTGCACGTTCCGCATTCTCGACAGCCACGTTCGCACCGTCGAGCCGACCACGCTCGGCTGGGGCGCCGCGCTGATCTGCTATCAGCCGTTCTGGTCGCTGATCTCGAACAACTACATCCGCTACGAAGGCTCGCTGTTCTGGGACAACTGGCTGCTGTCCGCGCCGACGCTGCGCGTGATCTGGGGCGGCGCGATCATCTTGTTGCTGATGACCTACGCGCTGTCGACGATCTCGTTCGGGCTGCGGTTCTCGAATCTCACGAACCGCGGGATCATCACGTCGGGCCCGTACCGGTTCACGAAGCATCCGGCCTACATCACGAAGAACCTGTCGTACTGGATGGTATCGGTGCCGTTCGTCGAGCCGCTCGGCTGGCAGGTCGCGCTGATGCACTGTGCGGGGCTCGTCGCGGTGAACCTGATCTACTACACGCGCGCGAAGACGGAAGAACGGCATCTGATGCGCGATCCGGACTATCGCGCGTATGCGGAATGGATCGCGCAGCACGGGTTGTTTGCGCGGATGCGGCACGCGTTGGGTATGCGCGCGGCGGTGTGAGGCCGTGTAACGCGGCGGCGATCGTCGGTTCGATGAGCGGCGCGCATCCGCGCTTCGCGCCGGCGCGCCCCGAACGCGCACCGGTGCGATAATCCGTCGAACCCACGCGACGACGCCGCGCCCCTACACCGCCAACCCACCCGCCGATGGCCGACGAACCCCGAACCGATCGCGCGCACCGCGTCGACATCATCGCGCTGTGCGGCAGCCTGCGCGCCCAATCGCACAACGCAGCGCTGCTCGATGCGGCGGCCCGCGTCGCACCGCACGGGATGCGCATCGTGCGCTTCGAACGGCTCGGCGAGTTTCCACTGTTCAATCCGGATATCAAATCTCCGACGCCGCCCGCGGTGCACGACTTGATCGAACGGCTGAACGCGGCGCACGGCGTGCTGATCGCGAGCCCGGAATACGCGCACGGCGTGACGGGCGTGATGAAGAACGCGCTGGACTGGATCGTCGGATGCGAGGCGGTCGTGTACAAGCCGGTCGCGGTACTGAACGCGTCGCCGCGCGCGACGCACGCGGACGCGGCGCTGCGGGAAACGCTGGCGGTGATGTCCGCATGCATCGTCGAGCGCGCGTCGATCGCGCTACCGATCCTCGGCAGCGGGCTCGATGCGGCCGGTATCGCCGCGCATCCGCACTTCGCGCCGGCGCTGACCGATGCGCTGCTCGCACTGCGCGCGACGATCGACGCGCAGACGCCGAGCCGCTAGCGAAGCACCGCAACGGGCGTCATCGCGCCCTCACCCGCGCGACTTTCTTCGCGGGCTTGCCGGACTTCGCTGCCTTGGCGCGCGGCGCATCCTTGTCGGGCGGCGGGCCGCCGGCCAGATCCTCGAGCCATGCCAGCGCATCGATATACGACAGGAACTGCTGCAGGTAGTCGGGTGACAGCTCGCGCATCGTCGCGAGCGACCGATGCACGAGGCTGTTCGAATTGAGCGGTCCCGCGTTGCGCGGCACCTGGTCGAGCGACTGGCGGTACTGCTGCTCGGTGCGGACCTTCGACCACGTCGCGCGGAAGTAGTCGATCAGCTCGGGATCGATCCCGCGCCGGTCGGCCTGCGCATCGCGCGCGAGCCGCGCGACGAGCCCGGCGAGTGCGCCGCGCGCAGGCCCCTGCGCGCCGGCATGCGCGCTGTCGCACGCAGCTGCGGTTGCGGTTGCAGCTACGTTTATGCCTTCGCTCGCGCGCGCCACGATCGCGGCGAACGCGTCGAGCAGCGTCGCGAACCGCGCGTCGAGCAGCGCGCGCGCATCGCCGTCCAGCGCGGCCGCGCGTTTGGCGAGCGCATCGAGCCGATGGAAGCGCACCGGGTCGAGCCGGTCGGCGCGCTGCTCACGCCATGCGTCGAGCATCGCGCGCACCTGCGTCGCGTCCACCGTCACTTCGCCGTTCCTCCATTCGACGCGCTCTTGCGCGGCACCGGCGCAATCTCCACGCGGCGGTTCTTCGCGCGGCCTTCGTCGTCGGCGTTCGAGCTGACCGGCTGCTGCGAGCCGAACGCCGCCGCGAACACCGACGGCGCCGGCACGCCGGCGTCGATCAGCGCGCGCGTGACGGTCAGCGCGCGCTTCGCCGACAACTCCCAGTTGTCCGCGAACAGGCGGTTGCCGGCGCGCACCTGCTGGTCGTCGGCGAAGCCGCTGACCATCAGGATCTCGTCGCGCGTCTTCAGGTACGCGGCGAGCGGCCCGGCCAGCGTCTTCAGCAGATCGCGGCCGGCCGGCTGCAACTGGTCCGAGTTCAACGCGAACAGCACGTTGCCGCTGATCCCGATGCGCCCGTTCACGAGCGTCACGCGACCGGCCGCGAGCGGCCCCGCGAGCGCCTGCTCCAGCGACGCGCGCTGCTGCGCTTCCTGCCGGCGCGCGCGCACGGCTTCCTCGAGCTTCGACGTCAGCTGCAATTGCATGCCGATCACGCCGACGAGGATCAGCACGAAGGCGCCGAGCAGCACCGACATCAGGTCGGCGAACGCGGGCCAGACCGGCGCGGCGGGCGCGCCGTCGTCGATTTCGTCATGCATGTCTTACGCTCCGACCGATGCGCGCCGACCGGCAATCTGCTGCAGATCCTCGACGATCTGCTTCTGCGACATCATGCTCAGGTCGATCACCTCGCGCGCCTGCGCGACGTAGTACTCGAGCTGCTCGTCGCTGCGCGCGAGCGATTTCTCGAGCGCGGCCTCGATGCGTTGCAGATGGCTCAGCAGCTTGTCGTTCGATTCGCCGAACACCTGCACGGCCGCGCCGAACGCATCGCCGAGGCTCGCGACCTCGACCGCGCCCGCCGTCACCTGCGCCGCCACGGAATCGAGCTTGCGCGTCTCGGCATCGACGGCGTCGTTGAAGCGCGCGCCGACGCGTTCGAGCAGATCGGCCGACGTGCTGACGAGCGCGTCGATCGCGGTGCGCTGCTCGGTCGATGCGTGATTGACCGCGCCGAGCAGGGTTTCGAGCGTCGCGAGCAGGCGGCTGCGCTCGTCGAGCATCGCCGTGTCGCGCACCATGCTGTCGGACAGGCGCTGGCGCAATTCGGCGACGACGTCCGCCGCGGCCTTCGGCGCTTCCGATGCGGCCTGCACGAGGCGCGAGATTTCGTTGATCGTGTCGCTCGCGTGCGCCTGCGCCTGTGCGGTGATCGCGTTCGCGGTGCGCGCCAGCGTGTCGCAGATGTCCTGCTGGCGCGTCGCCGCTTGGGCGCTCGTCTGCGCCCATTCGTCACGCAGCGCGGCGGCCAGGGCCGCCAGCGAGTCGCTCCATGCGGCCAGACGCTCCTCGTCGCGTGCGGCGAGCTGCGTTTGCAGGCCCGCGTGCGAATCGCGAATCGTCGACAGCAGATCGTTCGAGCGTCGTTCGAACGTCGCCGCTTGCGCGGTCAGATCGCGTGTGGTCTGTGCGAGCGCATCGCAGATCTCCTGCTGACGGCCCGCGCTGTGCACGCCCGCGCGCTGCCATTCGTCGCCGAGCTTCGCGGCCATCGCGGCGAGCGATGCGTTCCATGCGGCCAGACGCTCCTCGTCGCGTGCGGCCAGTTGCGTTTGCAAGCCTGTGTGCGAATCGCGAATCGTCGACAGTAGATCGTTCGAGCGTCGTTCGAACGTCGCGGCTTGCGCGGTCAGATCGCGTGTGGTCTGTGCGAGCGCATCGCAGATTTCCTGCTGACGGCCTGCGCTGTGCACGCCCGCACGCTGCCATTCGTCGCCGAGCTTCGCGGCCATCGCGGCGAGCGATGCGTTCCATGCAGCCAGACGCTCCTCGTCGCGTGCGGCGAGTTGCGTTTGCAGGCCCGCGTGCGAATCGCGAATCGTCGACAGCAGATCGTTCGAGCGTTGCTCGAACGTCGCCGCCTGCGCGGTCAGATCGCGCGTGGTCTGTGCGAGCGCATCGCAGATCTCCTGCTGACGGCCCGCGCTGTGCACGCCCGCCCGCTGCCATTCGTCGCCGAGCTTCGCGGCCATCGCGGCGAGCGATGCGTTCCATGCGGCCAGACGCTGCTCGTCGCGTGCAGCCAGTTGCGTCTGCAACCCCGCGTGCGCGTCGCGCATCGCGACGAGCGCGGCCGCCGAGTGTCGTTCGAACGTGGCCGCGGCTTCGCCGAGCGCGCGCGCATGCCGGTCGGCCAGCGCGTCGCCGACCTGCTGCTGCTGCGCGAGCGCATCGCGCCACGCGTCGGACAGACGGCCTTCGGTGGACTCGAGGCGCGTCGCGACGCCGTCGAGCAGATCGCTCGAACGCTGCGCGAAGGTGTCGGTGAACCGGCCGAGCGTCGTCTGCAGCTGCTGCGCTACGGCGTCGCCGGCGCGGCGCTGCTCGTCGAGCGCGCGGCCCCACGCGGCCGTCACGTCGGCGGTGGTTTGCTCGAAGCCGCCGGCCAGCGCGTCGAGCTGGCGCTGCACCGCGCCCGTCACTGTGTCGCGCAGCGCGGCCATCTCCTGCGCGAGCCCCGTCATCGTCGCGGCGACGACCGGCTGCAGCGCAGCGCCGGCCACGCGCGCGCTTTCGGCGGCGCTCTCCTTCAACGCGTCGCCGACGTTCGCGGCAAGGCCCGCATACGCGCGCTCGGTGCGCTCGAAGAAGGCGTGCTGGCTTTCGATCTGGCGATCGTGCAACGCGGCGCTGCGTGCGTCGAGCGCCGTCATCATCGTGTGCAGCCGGTCGACCAGCGCGGGCATCACGTCGGCCTGGCGCTGCAGCAGCCGGAACGATTCGTCGCGCTGATGCGCGGACGAGTGCACGCGCAGCGTCGTCGCGATCTTCGCGTCGAGCAGCTGCGCTGCCTCGATGCGTTCGCGCCGCACGAGCGCCGACAGCAAGCCGAGCATCGCGGACGTCGCGACACCCGCGATCGACGTGCCGAACGCGAAACCGAGGCCCTTGACGGGCGCGATCAGCGACGCGCGAATCGCATCGAGGTCGGTGGCGCTTTCGAGCGCGGCGCCCGTGCCTTTCAATGTCACGACCATCCCGAGCAGCGTGCCGAGCATGCCGAGCAGCACGAGCAGGCCGACGAGATAAGGCGTCAGCGCCGGACCCGGCAGCGCGACGCGCGCGCCCTCGACGCGCGCGCGCACCGCGCCGCGCAGCCCGGGGTGCAGCGTATCGAGCCACGTGTCGAGCGTCGCCGGCGGCTCGGTCAAGCCGGCCACCGCGCGCGTCAGCGTGGCCGTGGCCTGCCGGTAACGCTGCAGCTCCCACGCACCGGCGACGTAGCACGCGCCGATCAGCAGCGTGACGGCGGCCGCAAGCGGGTTCGACGCGACATAGCCGGCGCCGATCCAGCCCACTGCGAGCAGGCCGGCGATGAACACAACGAGATCAAGACGAATTCTGGACATAGCTTGGGAATTAGCTGGTGCGAAGGGCCGCGAGCAGCCCGTCCACCGTTTGAAACCGGACTTCGAGTTCGGCCAGCAGGATGCTTTGCATCTCGTCGCGGAACGTGTCGAGCCACGTACCCGGCACGACCGGCGTGACCGGCGCGGGGCTCGGCGCGTCGGGCGCGGCATCGGCATCGGCATCGGCCGCTGCTTGCGCGTCGGCGAGCGCCTGCCGCTCCGCGTCGCGCAGCCGCTCGAAGCGCGTGCCGAGCAACGCGGGCACGGCGCCCAGCAGGCTGCGCTCGCGCGCGCCGAGCACGCGCTCCATGATCGCGTCGAGCGTCGCGAGCCGCGCCAGCGCGGACGAACGCGCGGCGAGCGCGACGCGCAGGCGCGCGCGCAACTGGCCGATCGCCGTCTCCATCTCCTGCTGCAGGGACAGACACTGCTGGCGGAAGTCCGCGAAATCGGCCGTGTCGGCGGGCGGCGGCGGCATCTCGCCGGCGCGCCGCCGCGTGCGCGGCCGAAGGGCGCCCGTGATCGCCTGCGCGAGGTCGTGGCGCACGCGCGCGCTGTCGCGCTCGGCGTCGTAGCCGCGCACGCCGGCCGCGACAGCGGGCGGGTTCGCATTCAGTGCCGACGACAGCGTGATCGCGTCGGTCCAGCCGAGCCATTGGCTCAGGCGGTCCGACAGCGTCTGCCGGGATTCCGCGACGTCGGCATCGGTCAGGCGCGCGAGCAGCCGGACGAGCGTCGGGCCGCTCAGCGCCGGGCGCGGAGGTGCTTGCACCATGCTGCAAACCGTCAAAAAAGGCAGCAGTTTACACGTCGTCGCGCGGTCGCCCGCCAGAATCGGGAAAGCGATGCGGCACCGCACCGCGTGCGGCCGGCGGGAACGCCCGCCGCACAAGGCTCGCGAGCCGATCGCGGGCGCGCCGGCCGGGACGGCACCGCACCGCGCGGCGGCTGCTGGCCGCCGGCGAGCAAGCCGGCCGGGCTCGCGACGACGGTCGAACGGGTTCCATGAGCCTTACTCGTGCCGAACGCGATCGCTCGCAGCCGGACCATCGGCCGGCCGTGGTGACGGGGAGTCAGTGCATGGCGGATTCGCCAACCGCGCGTCGCGTCAGATCCCGGCCTTCGGCGCGTTCAGGATCAGCCGCAGCCCGAGCAGCGCGATCGCACCGGCCGCGATGCGGTCGACCCATTTCCTCGCCCGGAGATACAGCTCGCGCGGCCGGCGGGTGGAGAAGCACAGCGCGACGATCGTGTACCAGCCGAACTCGACCGCGAACACAAGCGGCGGCAGCGCCAGGTAGCACCACAGCGGCGGATGTTGCGGCAGCAGCGCCGCGAAGATGCTGCCGTACCAGATCGCAGTCTTCGGGTTGCTCAGCTGGGTCGTGAGGCCGGCCAGGAACGACTTGCGCGCGCTGCCCGCCGCGCCGGCCCGCGGATCGTCCATCGCGATCGGCCGGTCCGCGCCGCGCCAGATCTTCGACGCCATGTAGATCAGATACGCGCCGCCCGCCAGCTTGAGGGCGACATACAACCACTCGACCGCCTGCAGCAGCGTATAGAGCCCGGCGAGCGCGACGCCGCCGAACGCGATGCCGCCCACGCCCATGCCGAGCGCGGTTGCGAGCCCGTCGCGGCGCGACAGCCCGATCGAATTGCGGGCGACCAGCACGAAGCTGGGGCCCGGAATCATCGCGCCGAGCCAGAGCGCAGCCAGAATGGCGAGTACGGCAGCCGATGCAGTCATCGAAGTCTCCTTTGCCTTGCGACGCCGCGACGCCGGCGCCTGCGCGTCCGTCCCGGACCGGGAAGCCACCGATTCTGGCACGCTTCGCGGGCCGCCGAAAGCGCGGCCGCACGTGCGGGGCGGCGCCAACCGGTCTACCATGGGCGCTCGCCGCCGTTCGCGCGCGCCGGCCCGGCATGCGGCTTGCGCGCTCCGTTCCCACGTTGAACCAGCGCAGGAGGACGTCATGACGCAACACTTCGACGCGATCGTCATCGGCACCGGGCAAGCCGGGCCGCCACTCGCCGCGCGCCTCGCGGGCGCCGGCATGAAAGTCGCGATCGTCGAGCGCGGCCGGTTCGGCGGCACCTGCGTGAACACCGGCTGCATTCCGACCAAGACGCTGATCGCCAGCGCCTACGCGGCGCACCTCGCGCGGCGCGCGCACGAATACGGCGTGTCGGCCGGCCCGGTCAGCGTCGACATGAAGGCCGTGAAGGCGCGCAAGGACGCGATCGCCGGCCGCTCGAACCACGGCGTCGAGCAATGGGTGCGCGGGCTCGACCATACGACCGTGTTGCAGGGTCATGCCCGCTTCGAGCAGGCCGACACGGTGCGCGTCGGCGACGCGTTGCTCCAGGCCGAGCGGATCTTCATCAACGTCGGCGGCCGCGCGCAGATTCCGCCGATACCGGGCCTCGACACGGTGCCGTACCTGACCAACTCGACGATGATGGACGTCGATTTCGTGCCCGAGCATCTGGTGATCGTCGGCGGCAGCTACATCGGGCTCGAGTTCGGTCAGATGTACCGCCGCTTCGGCGCGCGGGTCACCATCGTCGAGAAAGGGCCGCGCCTGATCCAGCGCGAGGACGACGACGTCTCGCAGGCCGTGCAGGAGATCCTCGCCGGCGAAGGCATCGACGTGCAGCTCGGCGCGAACTGCCTGCGCGCGCGACGCGACGGCGAGCGCGTCGTGGTCGGCCTCGATTGCGACGGCGGCGGCCGCGAAGTGGCCGGCTCGCATCTGCTGCTGGCAGTGGGCCGCGTGCCGAACACCGACGATCTCGGCCTCGAACGGGCCGGCGTCGCGACGGACTCGCGCGGCTACATCGCCGTCGACGAGCAATTGCGCACCAACGTCCCGGGCATCTGGGCGCTCGGCGACTGCAACGGACGCGGCGCGTTCACGCACACCGCGTACAACGACTACGAGATCGTCGCGGCGAACCTGCTCGACGACGATCCGCGCAAAGTGTCCGACCGCATTCCAGCCTATGCGCTGTACATCGATCCGCCGCTCGGCCGCGTCGGGATGACGCTCGCGCAGGCGAGGCAGACCGGCCGCCGGCTGCTGGTCGGCACGCGGCCGATGACGCGCGTCGGCCGCGCGGTCGAAAAAGGTGAGAGCCTCGGCTTCATGAAGGTGATCGTCGATGCGGACGACCACGCGCTGCTGGGCGCGTCGATCCTCGGCGTGACCGGCGACGAAGTCGTGCACGGGCTGCTCGACGTGATGGCCGCGCGCGCGCCTTATACGACCATCAGCCGCGCGATGCATATCCATCCGACCGTGTCCGAACTCGTGCCGACGCTGCTGCAGGATCTGCATCCGGTGGAATGAGGGGCGCCGACGTCGGTGTCGCTTGAACGCGCGTTTTCGGCTCGACGGCTTGGCCACAGCCGGCCGGTGCAGGGAGTGCCTTACGGCGGGTGGTGGGGTCGGCGGCTCGGCGGTTCGGCACGGGCGTCTGACAGTCCGAACATCCGGGTGCCCGACTACCCGTGCGCCCGAATGTCCGGGGATCGAAGCGTCATCGCAGCGATGCGCCGCGACACGCGCGCCGCATGCGCTGCTCGCGCGTGCGTCAGCTCGCGAAGTACTGCGGCCGGTCGATGTCGGCCAACAGCCCCGGCTGCGTCGGCGCCCAGCCGAGCGCCGCGCGCGTGCGCTCGCTGGTTGCGGGCGCATCCATTCCGACGAACGTCGCGAACCAGCCGAAGTACTCGCGCGCCTGCTCGGCCGAGATCGACGCAACGGGCAGATCGAGCCGCCGGCCGATCACGGTCGCGATCTCGCGAAACGGCACGCCCGTGTCGTCGACCGCGTGGTAGCGTGCGCCGCGCGCACCGCGCTCGACCGCGAGCCGGTACACGCGCGCCGCGTCCAGCTGATGCACGGCCGGCCAGCGGTTCTCGCCCTCGCCGACGTAAGCGGATACCCGTCGCTCGCGTGCGAACGCGATCAGGCGCGGCACGAACGCGTGGTCGCCGTCGCCGTGCACCGACGGCGGCAGGCGCACGACGGACGCATGCACGCCGCGCGCTTCGAGCGCGTGCGCCGTCGCTTCCGACGCGCGCGGATAGGCCGCCGACACCGGCACGTGCGGATCGTCCTCGGTCGCCGCGCGGCCCGGTGCCACCAGCGCGAGCCCCGACGTGACGACGAGCGGCCGCGCCGACCCTTCCAGCACCGCGCCGATCGTCTCGATCGCGCGGCGGTCGAGTTCGCAGTTTTCAGCGAAGCGCGAGAAGTCGTGATTGAATCCCGTATGGATGACCGCGTCGGCGGACTCGGCGCCGCGCGTCAGGCTGTCGGCATCCTCGAGCGACCCGCGATGCACCTGCGCGCCGGCGGCCGCGATCGCTGCCGCGGCGGCGTCGGAACGCGCGAGGCCGAGCACCGCATGCCCGGCGGCCATGAGTTCGGCAACGACCGCGGAGCCGACGAAGCCCGACGCTCCTGTAACGAAGACACGCATGTTCAACACCTCCGGATGAAATGGAGGCTTACTATCTGCCGGCCGCCGCGCGCGGTGAAGACGTGACGGTTTACCGGTAAACGAACTAACAGGCTATGGCTGACGCCCCCGACAACCTGCTCGGCGCGTACCTTCGGGACCGCCGCGAGAAACTCGACCCCGCCGCGCTCGGGCTGCCGTCGACGCGGCGCCGCACGCCGGGCCTGCGGCGCGAGGAAGTCGCGCAGCGCGCGCATGTGAGCACCGCGTGGTACACGTGGCTCGAACAGGGGCGCGGCGGCGCGCCGTCGGCCGACGTGCTCGATCGGCTCGCCCGTGCCTTGCTGCTCGACGACGCCGAACGCGAGCATCTGTTCCTGCTCGGCGTCGGCCATCCGCCCGAAGTGCGTTATCACGCGAGCAGCGGCGTGACGCCGCGCCTGCAGCACGTGCTCGATGCGCTCGACGCGAGCCCCGCGATCGTGCGCACGGCGACCTGGGACGTGGTCGCATGGAACGCCGCGGCCGCCGCGACGCTGACCGACTATGCGACGCTGCCGCCGGCCGCGCGCAACATCCTGCGGCTGATCTTCGTCGATCCGCGCGTGCGCGACGCGCAACCGAACTGGGACCGCGTCGCGCGGTTCGCGGTGGGCGCGTTCCGCGCCGACATCGCGCGCGGCGGCGCAACCCAGGCCGTCCAGGCCTTCATCGACGAGATGCGCGCGACGAGCGCCGAATTCGACGCGCTGTGGCGCGACCACGATATCCGCTCGCACGACGAAGGAACGAAGGAGATCCGCCATCCGCACGCGGGGCGGATCACGCTCGAATACTCGGCGTTCGCCGTGATCGGCCGTGCGGACTTGAGCCTCGTGATCTTCACGCCGACGACGGCGGCCGATCGCGCAAGCATCCGTTCGCTCGTCGCTGCGCGCGAGCAGGCTCGTGCAGCGCAGGCGCCGGCCATGTAGCGGTGCGGCGTCGCCCATACGCGCTGTCGTGCGGCGTGGACGCGCCATCGGATTCCCCACTGACAGGCAGTCGAATATTTAATTTTCAAGCGGCGCAGCGCAGCTTTACCCTTTCGGCATCGCATCGTGGGGCCGCAGGCCCCGTCCTGGAGCAATTCGATGACCGACCGCTGCACCGCGCAAGCCGCCTGCCGTCCGCGCGCCGCTTCAATGTCGTATGGCGCGCTCGCGCTGCTGGTGCTGGCCGGCATCAACCTGCGTCCGTTCCTCACTGCATTCGGCCCCGTCCTCGACTTCGTGCGCAGCGACACCGGCCTCGGCTTTCGCGCGGCTGCGCTGCTGACCACCCTGCCGTTCGTGCTGATGGGCATCGTCGCCGGGGGCGGCGTGGGGCTCGCGCGGCGCGTCGGCGAACGACGCGCGCTGACGGTCGCGCTGGTGCTGATCGCCGCCGGCTGCACCGCGCGGTTGTGGGCGGGCAGCGGCAGCGGGCTGGTGGTCACCGCGATCGTCGCTGGCGCCGGAGTCGCGGTGATCCAGGCGCTCACGCCGGGCCTCGCGAAGCGCTGGTTCGTCGATCGGCTGCCGCTCGCGATGGGCGTCTATTCGGCCGCGCTCGTCGGCGGCGGGGCGTTCGGCGCGATGACGAGCCCGTGGCTCGCCGCGCACGGCGGCTGGCGTCTGTCGCTGGCCGTCTGGGCCGTACCCGCGCTCGTCACGCTCACGTTGTGGCGAACGCATGCGCCGCGTGACGCAGCGCACGGAGCGCATGCAGTGCATGCAGCGCACGCGGCCACGGTGCCGGCGTCGGTCGCCGCGTTCGCGCGGGTGCCGCGCGCATGGCAGCTGGCGCTGTTCTTCGGTCTCTGCAACAGCGGCTATGCGAGCGTCGTCGCGTGGCTGCCGGCGTTCTATCGCAGCGCTGGCATGAGCGCGCAGGCGAGCGGCAACCTGCTTGCATGGATGGCGCTGTTCCAGGCGGCCGGCGCGCTGGCGATGCCGCTGCTCGCGAAACGGGCGCACGATCGGCGTGCGGTGCTGTGGGCGACGCTGGCGTTGCAGGCGACCGGCTTCGCCGGGTTCGCGGCAATGCCCGCGCTTGCGCCATGGCTGTGGGTCGCCAGCGTCGGCATCGGGCTCGGCGGTTTCTTTTCGATGAGCCTGATCGTCACGCTCGACCATCTTCCCGACGCACGACTCGCCGGTGCGCTTGCCGCGTTCGTGCAGGGTGTCGGGTTCCTGATCGTGGCCGCGAGCCCGTGGCTGATCGGCTGGCTGCGCGACGCGGGCGGCGGCTTCGCGATCGCGTGGTGGGCGCATGCCGGCGTGGTCGCGGCGATGGCCGCGTTGAACGCCGCGTTCGCGCCCGCCGGTTATCGGCGCAGCATGGTGCGCATTACCGGCGCGGCGTGCTGAGCGGGCAAGTTTGACGATATGGCGCGTGAGCCGCTGCGGCGCGCATGGGTGGCGACGTGAACGTATCGACCACCATGCGATTGGCGGCCTTGCGTACCGTCACGCATCGACCGACATCACTTGCTGAGACGGGACGAGCTTCGGCGGCGGGGCGCACTTGCAGATACAAAGGTCATCGCTCAATGCCACAGGCCGCCCGTCCGGCCCCGTCATCGGCTGTCGCGGGCCGACACATTGAATCTTGCCGACGGTTTTGCACGCGGGACAGATCACGTCGTCGCCTTCATGAGCGATGTGTCTGCCGCCAAGCTCGAACGGCGTTGCCGTTGCGCGGACGGTTCCGGCCACGGTCGTGTGATCGCCGTCGAGGATCATGTATCGCGTCATTTGTCGTTGCCTCGTTCAGGTATTCAATGTCTTGCCGGTTTTCTCTTACAGCGGGAAACCGGTTTTCGGATCCAGATTGTAGGCCTTCGCCATCGCATCGACCGTCGCTTCCGACGGCTTCGGTGGCGAGGCGGCGGCGTCCTGCTCCTTCTGCCATTCGAATGTGCCGTCCCACCGGGGGAGCTTTGCGGGCGGAAGGGGCACGATTTTGTCGATGTCGGGGAGTTTGGGGTTGCGGCCGTCGTTCGAGCGCAGGAATTCCAGAATCGCGCGGTATCTCCGCGAGCGCTCTGAATCATTGGTCAGCGCGAGATAATATAAACCGTCGGTTTGCGGCGGGGCCTTGAAGCCGTTACCCAGAAAGGAAGCTGACTGAATACTGCCCGCCTCCACTCCTTTTTGAAAGGCCTTTACCGCGTCCGGATACAGCTTATCGCCGCTCAAATCGATACCCAACGCGCTTGCGGCCTCACCAGATCCCTGGTCCGTAGCACACTGGCGCATCTGTCTGGCAATCTCCGGAGCCTTATCAAGCGGCGCCAGTAATTGCGCCACATACGCCTGCGCCTCCGGGTTTCCAAGATCGGCCGCCTTTCGGAAATACCGCAGTGCCGTCTCGGCATCCTGCCCCAGTCCGTACCCCGTTTCGAGATAGTGGCCGATGTCGTAGTAGCCCGATGGGATGCCTTGTTGGATCAGTCGCACGGCAAGCTCCACCGTTTCCTTCGGTGCATCGGGTGAACCGGCCAAACCGTCGGAAATCAGCGACTGGAGATTCTGATTGGCCTTGTAGTGTCCATGTGCCGCCGCGATCCGGTAATAGCGCGCCACCTCGTTGAAATCTTTCGTGCCGTCCTGCTTCTCCAAAAAGCGCGCGTAGAGAAACAGGCCCTCTGCCTGCGGATCAAGCGGCGGCAGGTGATCCGCCTGATGCGTGCAGCTGAAAGCGAGATTCGTGCGCACGGCGCTCATGTCGGGCAAAGCGGTCCCCGGCGGTTCCTTTTTCGAGCAGGCGCAGGCAACCAAGGAAAGCCCAATGATGATGGCGTATCGATTCATGAATCAGTCGGAACGGGCGATCGTGTTCGAAGCTCGCATGAAGGCCACGAGCGACGCGTATGGCTGTTGGGCCACCATTTTGTCGCATCTATTTCACACCTACCACCGCCGCCGCGAATGCGGCATCGCCAACGCGCCGCCTGGCGCATCTCAATCAAATCCATCCATCGTCGTTCCACGCCCACGTGCTGAATTCACTCACTGCCACGAAGCGATTCACCTCCGTCCGATTCAGCGGAATCGCCTGCCGAGATTCGAACGACTTTCCAGCCCGCAGCACGATCGGCCATACCAACAACCCCGCCCCACCCTCAACC
>NZ_PQMX01000062.1:0-35321 GCF_004368385.1 Burkholderia sp. B10
CCACCAACGCCACCAACGCCGCCGCACCGGAGTCGGAGTACGTAACATCGCAGCGGGCGTGACACCCCGGGGCGTCGCAGCGAGCAGCCGTCTCGGTACGTTGCTGCAGCGCACTCATCGCGCCACCGATCAGCCGCCGCACCCGATTGCCCGAGCCCTGGCCCGCCGCCTCCGATACCGGCAACCGCAGCACTCCTGCACGTGCACGACGGCGCGCCCCGACGCAGCGTCATCGCCTCCAACCCCGCACGGTCCTCGCCGCGCCGCGCCCGGCCTCCCGCCGGCGCAATCCCCGCCCGCCCAATCGACCGTTGTTCGCTGACGACAATCGCGCGTGCGCGGACGTTTCAATTTCTTTCGTTCCGCGTACTGGTCTTATGATTCTGCCGACATCGCGGGCGCCATGAGCGCCCGCGATTGCCACCCGGCTGCACACGCGGCCGGCCATGAACGGAGACACCTACAAATAGGAAAGCTCATGAAGCAGACCACCCGGCTCGCAGCCATCGCAGGGGGCGCGGCACTCGCCGTCGCCAGTCAGTTCGCCGAAGCACAAAGCTCGGTCACGCTGTGGGGCGTCGCCGACGCCAGCATCCGCTACCTCACCAACGCCAATGCGAAGAACGACGGCCTGCTGTCGATGACCAACGGCGCGATCACCAACAGCCGCTTCGGCATCTACGGCTCGGAAGACCTCGGCGGCGGCCTGAAGGCCGTGTTCAACCTCGAAAGCGGCGTGAACCTGCAGAACGGCGCATTCGCCGACAGCGGCCGCCTGTTCAATCGCGCCGCGTACGTCGGCCTGCAGAGCCCGTACGGCACGGTGACCCTCGGCCGCCAGAAGACCCCGCTGTTCGACCTGCTCGCGGACACCTACGATCCGCTCACGGTCGGCAACTACCTCGAGAACGCGTGGCTCCCGGTGGCGCTGGGCGGCGGCCTGTATGCGGACAACCAGATCAAGTACACGGGCACGTTCTCGGGCCTGACCGCGAAGGCGATGTACTCGACCGGCACGAACTACGAGTCGACCGGCGCGGGCGGCTTCTCCGGCCAGATCCCCGGCTCGCTCGGCAAGGGCAATGCATGGGGCGTGTCGCTGTCCTACGTGATGGGGCCGTTGAGCATCGCGGCCGGCGCGCAGCAGAACAGCGACAACTCCGCACGCAAGCAGACCATCTACCACGCGAACGTCGTCTACGCGTTCAGCAAGGCGAAGGTCTACGCGGGCTACCTGCGCTCGAAGGACGACACCGGTTTCGTCGACAGCCTGCTCGCGCAGCAGTCGATTCCGGTCGCGAAGGGCACGGGCCGGATCGACGACGGTCCGTTCGCCGGCGTGAGCTGGCAGGTCAGCACGCCGCTGACGCTGACCGGGGCGTTCTACTACGACCACATGCGCAACGCGATGACCGCCAACGGCACGCTCGCGAGCGGCAACCGCTACGCGATCGTCGGCATCGCCGAATACGCGCTCAGCAAGCGCACGGAAGTCTACGGCACCGTCGACTTCAACAAGACGAACGGCGCCGCGAACGTCGAGCTGCCGGGCCGCAGCAACCAGACCGGCATCGCGATCGGCCTGCGCAATATCTTCTGACGAGAACCGTCGCAGCTGTGCCGCGCCACGCGCGGCGCGCATCCGGGAGGCTCCTGCGGGAGCCTCTTTTTTTGCCCGTGCGCCGCGCCGCGGGCGCTCGTGCTGCCCGTAAGCGTTCCGTCGGCAATCCAGAACATACTTTGACAGTGCGCGCGACGCGTTTGCGCTACGCTGCGCGCATGGTCCGCGGTGTGCGCGGGCGTCGTTCCGGCGCGCGGGTTCGCGCGCGGCCGGCCTGGTGGGTAACTTGTGTATCCGGCGATGACAAACGCGGTCCGCCGGTTTTTTTCGTGGGACGATGCGCTCACGATTTTCTTCGAAGGGGATGACGATGGGTATCCTGAATACCGTGGGTGAAATCGCTGGTGCCGTCGCGGCCGTCGAGGCTGCGGAGAAGGTCGATCCCGATGCGGGCCTGCTGACCAAGGCAGCCGCGGCGATCGCCGGCTTCAAGGGCGCGGAGGCGATCGAAGGCATGCTCGAGAAGAAGGACGAGCAGCCGCAGCAAGCAGACGACACGCAGGCGACGGACGGCAGCGACACGTCGCAGGCCTGAGCATGGCGGCCGGTCCGCGGGCGCGCCGTTCGCGCGTGCGGGCGGACCGGCGCCGCGCGGCCGGCTGGCCGGGCATGCGCTCGATCGGTGACGCATGGCACACCCGGCAACCGGGTTGAGCGGCGAGAGGCAAGGTCTCTCGCCGTTTTTTTCGTGGCGCGCGCCCTGCGTCGGCGCTTCCCGCACGAACGCCGGAATCTTGTTATCGTGCCGTCATCCGAACTGCGATGAGGCTTGCGATGGATTTCGACTACGACCTGTTCGTCATCGGGGCCGGCTCCGGCGGCGTGAGGCTCGCCCGGATGTCGGCGTCTTACGGCGCGCGCGTCGCCATAGCGGAACAGGAGCAGATCGGCGGCACCTGCGTGCTGCGCGGCTGCATCCCGAAGAAGTTGCTCGTCTACGCCTCGCACTATCCGCACGAACTGGAAGACGCGCAGGGCTTCGGCTGGCGCTTCGACGCCGGCACCCACGACTGGCCCGCGCTGATCGCCGCGAAGGATCGCGAGATCAACCGCCTCAGCGACATCTACATCGACCTGTTGCGGCAATCGGGCGTCGACATGCACGCCGGCCGCGCGACGCTCGTCGACGCGCATACGGTCGCCGTCGGCGAGCGCACGTTCCGCGCGCGCCACATCGCGATCGCCACCGGCTCGCGCCCGTCGCTGCCGCCGCGGCCCGGCATCGAGCATGCGATCACGTCGCGCGAGGCGCTGTCGCTGCCGGCGCTGCCCGGACGCATCGCGGTGGTCGGCGGCGGCTACATCGCGGTCGAGTTTGCCGGCATCTTCAACGGGTTCGGCAGCCGCGTCGACCTGTTCTATCGCGGCGAGCGGATCCTGCGCGGCTTCGACGACGACGTGCGGCAGTTCCTCACCGACGAGATGACGAAGCAGGGCGTCGCGATTCATGCGCACGCGGTGGTCGAGTCGATCGCGCGGGCCGACGACGGCACGCTCTCCGTGCAGGTCGGCGACGCGACGCACGGGCGGTACGATGCGGTGCTCTACGCGACCGGCCGCGTGCCGAACGTCGACGGGCTCGGCCTCGAGCGCGCGGGCGTGCTGCTCGACGCGCGCGGCGCGATCGCGGTCGATGCGTATTCGGCGACGTCGGTGCCGTCGATCCACGCGCTCGGCGACGTCACGTCGCGGCCGCAGTTGACGCCGGTCGCGACGCGCGACGGCAGCCTGCTCGCGCGCACGTTGTTCGGTGGCGCGCGCGTCGCGACCGACCACGAATGGGTGCCGTCCGCGGTGTTCAGCCAGCCGGAAGTCGCGACGGTCGGGTTCACCGAAGCGCATGCGCGCGGCGTGTACGGCGAGCTCGACATCTACCGGACGTCGTTCCGGTCGCTGCGCCACACGCTGTCGGGGCGCGACGAGCGCACGCTGATGAAGCTGGTGGTCGCGCGCGACAGTCAGCGCGTCGTCGGCGCGCACATGGTCGGCCGCGACGCCGGCGAGATCATCCAGGGCATCGCGATCGCGATTCGCGCCGGCGCGACGAAGGCGCAATTCGACGACACGATCGGCATCCATCCGACCGCCGCAGAGGAATTCGTGACGATGCGCCAGAAGGTTGCCGACTAGGGGCGATGGAGTGGCGCGATGTCGCGCCATCGGCGTGTGGGGTCTAGCGGGGCTATGAAGTCCGGGGCGTTGGCGCAGTCCGCATAGCTCGCGGAGTTCGAGCCTTCGACGCCGTCGCATCGGACGCGTCCATCGCATCGGTTGAGTCGGTCGAGTCTGACGAGTCGGTCGCATCCGACCCATCCATCGCATCCGACCCATCCATCGCCCCGTCGCATCCACGATACGCAGGCAACGCAAAAGTTCGTCAATTCGTGCCGGGACGATGCCGAGTCGGCGAAGAGCTTGGTATGATCGGCCAAAAGCATATACGGGGCCAATCATGCGCGATCAACAGCGCAATCACGCACACGACCACATCCACGACCACATGAGCGGCGCATACCGGCGCGCCGCACGCTCGCCTGTCGCCGCAACCCGTCCGTTGCGCGCGCGCTCCCAACGCATGCCGTCACCGTCGCTATCGCCATTGCCGCGATGACGCGGCGCGCGCCGCTGCGCGTCCACGGCATTTCCATCGCTTCCTCCGCCGGTTCGCTCGCGAGCCGGCGCGCCCGTGTCGGGCAATCTTTTTCGCAAGGAGACCAGCAGTGAACATTCAGACACGACGCACCGTTGTCGTCGCGGCGGCACTCGTCGCGGCGCTGTCGGGCTGCGCGACCGAATCGTCGCGCACGCTCGACGTGCCTGCCGTGAGCAGCGCGCAGAAGCCGTATGCGGGCAAGCCCGTCGCGATCGCGATCGGCAAGTTCGACAACCGCTCGAGCTACATGCGCGGGATCTTCTCCGACGGCATCGACCGCCTCGGCGGCCAGGCCAAGACGATTCTCGTCACGCGCCTGCAGCAGAGCCGCCGCTTCAACGTGCTCGATCGCGAGAACCTCGACGAGATCAAGCAGGAAGCCGGCTTCATGAAGAAGGCGCAGGCGGTGAAGGGCGCGAACTACGTCGTGACCGGCGACGTGACCGAGTTCGGCCGCAAGGACGTCGGCGACCACCAGCTGTTCGGCATTCTCGGCAGCGGCAAGACGCAGGTCGCGTACGCGAAGGTCAACCTGAACATCGTCGACACGACGACGTCGGAAGTGGTCGCCTCGAGCCAGGGCGCCGGCGAATTCAGCCTGTCGAACCGCGAAGTGATCGGCTTCGGCGGCACCGCCGGCTACGACTCGACGCTCAACGGCAAGGTGCTCGACCTCGCGATCCAGGAAGCCGTGAATCACCTCGTCGACCAGGTCGACGCGGGCGTGCTGAAGGCGACGAAGTAAGCGCGGTGCGCCGTACGGCGCACCGGATCAATCATCGAATCACAAGAGACCAAACAATGAAACGGGGAATCTGGCTGCCGGCGACGGCAGCCGCCATGCTGCTCGCGGGCTGCGCCGCGCCGACCACGCCGCCGCTCTATCAGTGGAACGGCTATCAGCCGCAGGTGTACGAATACTTCAAGGGCCAATCGTCGCCGCAACAGCAGATCGACGCGCTCGAAAAGGCGCTGCAGGAAATCCGTGCGAAGGGCAACAAGCCGCCGCCCGGCTTCCATGCGCATCTCGGGATGCTCTACGCGAGCGTGGGCAGCGAACAGCAGGCGGGCCAGGAGTTCGAGGCCGAGAAGGCGCTGTTCCCGGAATCCGCGTCGTACATGGATTTCCTGATGAAGAAGAAGGCCGCGCCGACCGCCGCAGCGACCACCGCGGCTGCAAGCGCGCCGACCCCGTCGGCCGCCGGCCAGACGCTCGCCGGCCGCAAGAACGCCGATACGACTTCCGCCAAACAGTAACGCGCCCGCCATGTTCAAGACACTTTCATTCAAGCTGATGTCCGTGCTGTCGCTCGTCGCGCTGCTGAGCGCATGCGCGCAGCCCGTCAAACGCGCCGACTACACGGCGTTCAAGAACAGCCATCCGCGCTCGATCCTCGTGCTGCCGCCGATCAACGAAACGACCGACGTCGGCGCGACCTACGGCGTGCTGTCGCAGATGACGCTGCCGCTCGCCGAGTCGGGCTACTACGTGGTGCCGGTCGCGGTGATGGACGAGACGTTCAAGCAGAACGGCCTCACCAACGCCGCGGAGATCCAGGGCACGTCGCCGGCGAAGCTGCGCGAGATCTTCGGCGCCGATGCCGCGCTGTACACGAAGATCACGAAATACGGCTCGGTCTACCAGGTGCTGGACAGCACGACGGTGGTCGCGGCGTCGGCGAAGCTCGTCGACCTGCGGACCGGCGACGTGCTGTGGCAGGGCGCCGGCCGCGCGACCGGCAAGGAGCTCGGCAACAACGTGAACGTCAACGCGTTCGGTCTCGTCGGGATGCTGGTGCAGGCGGCGGTCAAGCAGATCGCCCATTCGCTGACCGACGAGGCGCACGACGTCGCCGCGCTGACCAGCAACCGCCTGCTGTCCGCCGGCCCGCCGAACGGGCTGCTGTACGGGCCGCACTCGCCGAAGTACGGCACCGACTAAGCGGGGCGCTTCCGCACCTCGGCAACCCCGCTTGCCCGTTGCGCGGAAGCCGCGATAGCCGATGAAACGGCCGCGCATGCGCGGCCGTTTTGCGTTGCAGCGCGAGCGCGTGCCGCACGCGCCGCTCAGTGCACGCCGAACGCGTCCAGCAGCCTGTACCAGCTCATCGCGAGCACCAGCGCCGGCGTGCGCAGCGTCGCGCCGCCGGGGAAGTCGCGGTGGCGGATCTTGTCGAACAGGTCGAAGCGGCTCGCCTGGCCGTCGATCGCTTCGGCGATCAGCTTGCCCGCGAGCGCGGTCGTGTTCACGCCGTGCCCCGAGAAGCCCTGCGCGAAGTAGGTGGTCGGCGTCACGCGCCCGAAATGCGGCGCGCGGTTCATCGTGATGTCGACGAAACCGCCCCACGCATAGTCGATCTTCACGTCCGCGAGTTGCGGGAACGTCTTCAACATGTCCGCGCGCATCGCGGCCGCGAGGTTGCGCGGCGGCCGCGTCGAATAGCTGACCTTGCCGCCCCAGACGAGCCGCGTGTCCGGCGCCGGCCGGAAGTAGTCGAGCACGAAGCGGCTATCGCAGACGGCCGCGCGCGCCGGCATCAGCGCGGCGGCGCGCGCGTCGCCGAGCGGCTCGGTCGCGATCACGTAGGTGCCGACCGGCATGATCTTCTTCGCCAGCGCGGGCGCCAGCGTGCCGACGTAGGTGTTGCACGCGAGCACCACGAAGCGCGCACGCACGTGGCCTCCAGCGGTCTCGACAACATGGCCGCCCGCCACGTCGCGCACGCGCGTCACGCAGCTGTCCTCGTGGATCCGCACGCCGGCGTCGGTCGCCGCGCGCGCAAGCCCGAGCGTGTAGTTGAGCGGATGCAGATGACCGCTGTCGGGGTCGTACAGGCCGCCGCGATAGCGCGCCGACTGCACGAAGTCGCCGAGCGCGTCCGCTTCGACGAAATGCAAGCGCTCGTAGCCGAAGCGCTTCGCGGCCTCGTCGCGCCAGCGCTTCAGCGCATCGGCGTCGCGCTCGGTGTTCGCCGCGGTCAGGTAGCCGGGCACCAGCGCGCAGTCGATCGCATGCTTGTCGATCCGCGCCTTCACGAGCGACAGCGTCTCGAGTCCCATCTCCCAGATCCGCTTCACGTCGCTGTCCGGCATGAAGTTGCCGAACGTATCGATGTCGCACGCGAAGCCGCCGATCAGCTGCCCGCCGTTGCGCCCGCTCGCCGCCCATCCGACCCGCGACGCCTCGAGCACGGTCACCGAATGGCCGCGCTCCGCGAGGTTCAGGGCGGCCGACAGGCCGGTGAGGCCCGCGCCGATCACGCACACGTCGGCGTCGGTCGCGCCGGCGAGCGGCGCATGGCGGGTCGTATCGTTGACGGTCGCCGCGTAGTACGACGCGACGTGGGGTTGGTTCGCGAATGTCTGCATGATGTGGATGTGATCGATTGGCTCAGAACAGCTCGCGCACGCGGTGATACAGCATGCCGAGTTCGAGCGCCGGCTGGCGCCACGCGTCGCCGCCCGGAAAGCGCCGGTGGCGCAGCTGCGCGAACAAGTCGAACGCGCGCGTGTCGCCCGCGATCGCGGCGGCCACCGCGCGTCCGGCGATGCCGGTCAGCGCGACGCCGTGGCCGCTGAAGCCCTGTACGTAGAAGAAGTTGGGATCGAGCGCGCCGAAGTCCGGCGCGCGGTTGCGCGTGACGTCGACGAAGCCGCCCCACGCATGCTCGACGCGCGCGTCGGCGAGTTGCGGGAACACGCCGGTCATGCGCTGGCGGATCGCTTCGGTGAGCACCTCGGGCGGCGCGCCCGCCGAACTCGCGCGGCCGCCGAACAGCATCCGGTGGTCGGCCGACAGCCGGAAGTAGTCGAGGAAGACGTTGTTGTCGCATACGGCTTCGCGCTGCGCGATCAGCGCGTCGGCGCGCGCACGCCCGAGCGGCTCGGTCGCGATGATGTACGACGCGACCGGCGCGATGCGCGCGGCCGTCGCGGCCGGCAGGATGCCGCCCGGCCCCGCGTTGCAGCACGACACGACGAAGCCGCAGCGCACCTCGCCCGACGGCGTGCGCACGACCGGCCGCGCGCCGCGCGCGACGTCGAGCGCCGGCGTGTGCGCATGCAGCGCGACGCCTTCGCGCCGCGCGGCGTCGGCGAGGCCCAGGCAATACTTGAGCGGATGCAGATGGCCCGACAGCGGATCGTGGACGCCGGCCAGATAGCGCGGCGATGCGATGCGCGCGCGGATCCCGGCGGTGTCGAGCCATGACAGCGACGGGTGGCCCCAGCGCGTGCGCGCCGCGTCCATCCACGCACGCAGGTCGCCGACGCGGCGCGGCTTGGTCGCGACCGTCAGGTAGCCGCGCGTGAAGTCGCAGTCGATCGCGTAGCGTGCGATGCGCTCGGCGATCAGCTCGACGCCGTCGAGCGACAGCGACCACGCGGCCCGCGCGCCGGCCGCGCCGAGCTGCCGCTCGATCACGCCGTCCTTCGCGAAGCCGGTGATCGCCTGGCCGCCGTTGCGGCCCGACGCGCCCCAGCCCGGGCGGTGCGCGTCGATCACCGCGACCGACAGCCCGCGCGCGCGGCATTCGAGCGCCGTCGACAGCCCGGCGAAGCCCGCGCCGATCACGCAGACGTCGACGTCGATCGCGCCGTCGAGCACCGGATCGTCGGTCGGCGGCCGCGTGACGCTGGCTTCGTAATACGAGTCGTGCGCGAGCGCATCGGCGCGGCGGGTGAAAGACTGCGGCATCGAACCGGCTCCCTCGGAGATGGCCGGAGGCGGTGCGCGACGCGCCGCGATCCGGCCGGTTGAAATGACGCGGGACGCCGTGCTCGCGGCACGGCGTCCCGCGCGGGCTGCGTCAGAACGAATAGATGAACTGCGTCGCGAGCAGGTCGTTCGACTTGCCGTACGAACCGTCGTTGCGCAGGAACACCTTGTTGTTCGCCCAGTCGTGGCGGTATTCGACCTTCACGGTGATCTGCTGGGTCGGATAGAACAGCAGGTCGAGCGCGACGTCCTGACGGATCGCACCCTTGCAGTCGAAGCCCAGACCGCCGTTCGCCTTCGACGTCGCGAGACAGTCGGCGTCCACGCCGAAGCCGTTGTACGGATCCATGCCGTTGCCGTTCAGCGCGATGCCGCCGCCGCCGCCGCCGTTCTTGCTGTTGACGAGCGCGTCGTAGCGCAGCGTCACGCCCATGCGGCCGACCACCGGCGCGTTGAACTTGCGGTGCGCGAGCAGCGACAGCCCGTACCACTGCGCGAGCCCGCCGTTGTACGCCGCATTCTGCTGCTGGCCGTAGTCGAGCTCGGCGTTGTACTGCGTGTCCGCGAGCATGTAGGTCGCATCGAGTTCGCCGAAGAAGAACGTGCCGTAGCCGCTCCCGCCGTTGCCGCCCGGCCCGTAATGCACGACGCCGTTCGAGTCGAGCGCGCTCGCGAGCGTCTGCCGGCCGATGTTGATCGAGCCGCCGAGATCGAGCGCGCTCGACCACGTGTAGTCCGCGCGCGCGGTGAAGGTCGGCACCTTGTTGCTGGTCGTGATCGGATCGCCGAGCGCGTTGGTGCCCGTCTGCGTGACCGAGCCGTAGGTGCGGTACTGCTCGTTGCCGACGAAGAACTTCCACGCCCAGTTGCCCTTCGTGTAGTTCGCGCCCGCGCCGACGTAGCTGCCCGGATCGGAGAAGTCGTACAGCAGGTTGTGCGTGAGCGTGAGCATCTGGTTCGACTGCTGCACCTCGTAGCCGCCGAAGCTCGGGATCAGGCCGGCGACGAGCGTGGTGGTCGCGCTGATCGGCACGTTGATGACCGCGGTGTTCAGCAGGTTGTCGGTGATCGAGCCGCGCGAGTTCTGCAGCAGCGTGATGCCGTTGCCGCGGTTCGGCATCAGCGTGATCTCCGCCGACGGCGCCATCGGGCCGACGCCGAAGGTCTTCTTGATGTCGAGGTACAGATCGCCGAACGTGCTGTTGAAGTAGTTGTACGCGTTCTCGTGGTTCGCGAACAGGAACGACGACGAGCCGGCCGCGCGGTTGTAGATGTAGGTCGGATCGAGGTAGCCCGTCACCGACAGGCCCGCGAGCGGCCCGGTGGTGGCCGCGTCGGTCAGCGAGTCGACCTTCAGCTGCTGGTTCGCGATCTGCTGCTTCATTTCGCTGACTTCGTCGTTGGTCAGCGCGGCCTGCGCCTTGCCGTAATCCGGCGACGACGGATCGGCCGCCACGATGGCCGGCCGCGCCGTGCCGCCGGAGCCTGCCGCCCCGGCCGCGCCGGCGTGGGCGACCGCGGCGCCGCCCGGCTGCGCGGCGAGCTGCGCCTGCATGGCCTTCATCTGCTTCTGCAGCGCGGCGACCTGCGCCTGCAGCGCCTTGATCTCGGCGGATGTGGAGCCGGCCAGCGCGACGCCCGGCAACGCGCCGGCCACCAGCAGGCAGATCAGTTTCTTCTTCATTGCGGACTCTCCTTGTCGTGCACCTGTCAATGTGTGATCTGTATTGCGCGCCGCATCGCGCGGCGCGCGGTCATGTTATGAACAGCTGGAAACGCAACTCACGCGGCCGCGAACGCCGCCTTCATGTCGGCCACGCGGCGTCGCTCGCGCGCGATCATCATCTGGTTGACGACGATCACGCCGATCGTCACGGCCGAGATGAACAGCGTCGCGAGCGCGTTCATCTCCGGGTTCAGCCCGAGCCGCACGCGCGAGAACACCACCAGCGGCAGCGTGGTCGAACCCGGCCCGGACAGGAACGCCGACAGCACCAGATCGTCGATCGACAGCGTGAACGACAGCAGCCAGCCGGACAGCAGCGCCTGCGAGATCAGCGGCAACGTGACCACGAAGAACACCTTCAGCGGCGTCGCGCCGAGATCGAGCGCCGCTTCTTCGAGCGACTTGTTCATCTCCTTCACGCGCGACTGCACGATGATCGCGACGTAGGACACGCAGAGCATCACGTGGCCGATCCAGATCGTCACCATCCCGCGGCCCTTCGGCCAGCCGAACATCTGCTCGAGCGCGACGAACAGCAGCAGCAGCGAGATGCCCTGGATCACCTCGGGAATCACCAGCGGCGCGTTGATCATCCCGGTGTACAGCGTGAAGCCCTTGAAGCGGCCGAAGCGCGCGAGCACGAAGCCGGCCCACGTGCCGATCACCACCGACGCGGTGGCCGTCAGCAGCCCGATCTTCAGCGACAGCCACGCGGCAGTCAGCAGCTCGTCGTCGTCCAGCAGCGCCGCGTACCACTTCAGCGAGAAGCCCGACCACACGGTCACCAGCTTCGACTCGTTGAACGAGTAGACGACCAGGCTGATGATCGGGATGTACAGGAACAGGAAGCCGAACGCGAGAACGCCGGTCGACAGCGGTTTGCTTGGCTTGATCATTTCGCTTCCTCCAGTTCCTTGACCTGGTAGTACTGGAACAACGCCATCGGCACCAGCAACAGCAGCACCATCGCGACCGTCACCGCGGACGCCATCGGCCAGTCCATGTTGTTGAAGAACTCGTCCCACATCACGCGGCCGATCATCAGCGTGTCGGCGCCGCCGAGCAGTTCCGGAATCACGTATTCGCCGACCGCCGGAATGAACACCAGCAGGCTGCCCGCGATGATCCCGTTCTTCGACAGCGGCAGCGTGATGCGCGTGAACGCGACCCACGGCTTCGCGCCGAGGTCGTACGCGGCCTCGAGCAGCGTGAGGTCCATCTTCACGAGGTGCGCGTACAGCGGCATCACCATGAACGGCAGATACGAATAGACCATCCCGATGTAGACGCCCGCGTCGCTGTGATAGAGGCGCAGCGGCGTATGGATGATGCCGAGCGCGATCAGCGCGTGGTTCAGCAGGCCGTCGTCCTTCAGGATGCCGATCCATGCGTACACGCGGATCAGGAACGACGTCCAGAACGGCAGCATCACGGCCATCATCAGCACGTTGCGCCGGCCGGGCTCCGCGCGCGCGATGTAGTAGGCCATCGGATAGCCGATCAGCAGGCACAGCAGCGTCGACACCGCGGCCATCTTCAGCGAGCTGAGATAGGTCGCGATGTACAGGTCGTCCTGCAGCAGGAACGCGTAGTGCGACAGTTGCAGCACGAAGTGCACGGCGCCGTCCTTCATCTCGACGAGCGACGTGTACGGCGGGATGCTCATCACCTGGTCGGCGAAGCTGATCTTGAACACCAGCACGAACGGCAGCGCGAAGAACACGGTGAGCCACAGGAACGGCACGCCGATCGCGACGCTGCGGCCCGACGGCAGCAGGCGCGACAGCGCGGCGAAGCGGCTGCGGCGCGCGCGGCCGGCGCCGGTGCTGGCCGCGCCGGCGGAAACCGGCGCGGACGGAGTGGAAGCGGAGGTTCTGATCATGGCGTCCTCATTGCGTCAGCACGACGCCGCTCGCCGGCGACCACGACACGAACACGTCGTCGTTCCACGACGGCGCGTCGTCGCGCATCAGGTTCGAGCTCGACAGGTTCGACACGACCGTCTTGCCGCTCGGCAGCCGCACGTGATACAGCGAGTAGCTGCCCATGTACGCGATGTCGGTCACCACGCCGCGCGCCCAGTTGTGATGCGAGCCGGGCTTCTCGCGCGACACGTTCACGCGCTCCGGGCGCACCGAGATGCCGACCGGCATCCCGAGCGGGCCGGTCACGCCGTGGCTCACGTACATGCGCGCCTCGAGGTCGTCGCTCTCGACGAAGATGTGATCGGGTTCGTCCTCGACCACGCGCCCCTCGAACAGGTTCGTCGAGCCGATGAATTCGGCCGAGAAGCGGCTGTTCGGGTATTCGTAGACTTCGCCGGGCGTGCCGATCTGCACGATCTTGCCTTCGCTCATCACCGCGAGCCGGCTCGCCATCGTCATCGCTTCCTCCTGGTCGTGCGTGACCATCACGCAGGTCACGTCGACCTTCTCGATGATGTTCACCAGTTCGAGCTGGGTCTTCTGGCGGATCTTCTTGTCGAGCGCCGACATCGGCTCGTCGAGCAGCAGCAGCTTCGGCCGCTTGACCAGCGAGCGCGCGAGCGCGACGCGCTGCTGCTGGCCGCCCGACAGCTGATGCGGCTTGCGCTTCGCGTACTTGCTCATCTGCACGAGCGCGAGCGCGTCGGCCACGCGCTCCTTGATCTCGTTCTTCGGCGTGCCTTCCTGCTTGAGCCCGAACGCGACGTTCGACTCGACCGACATGTGCGGAAACAGCGCGTACGACTGGAACATCATGTTCACCGGCCGGCGGTACGGCGGCAGCGACGCGAGGTCTTCGCCGTCGACGAAGATCTTGCCGGAGGTGGCCGTCTCGAGGCCGGCCAGCATGCGCAGCAACGTCGACTTGCCGCAGCCCGAGCTGCCGAGCAGCGCGAACAGCTCGTTCTTCGCGATGGTCAGGTTCACGTTGTCGACGGCCGTGCTGTCGCCGAACTTCTTCACGACGTTTTCGATGCGCACGAACGCGTCGTTCTTCGAACGGGCCACGGCGGCCGGCTGGGCCTGGCGTGCAGCAGCGGAAGAGGGTATCGATTGCATGGGATTCACCATTCGTTCTTCACGGATTGCAGGCATGAGCGTCCCCGCACGAGGCGCGCAACGCGACTCGCGGACGAACGGCTCGTGCCGGATGGAACCGGGCGCGCGGTGCGCGCGGGCGGACGGACGGTCCGCCGATTCAGGCGGGCACGCGTTCAGTACGCGCGTGCGCCGCCATGACGAAGCCGGCTCAGTGGCCCGTCTTCAACTGCGCCCACAGACGGTTTTCGAGGCGCAGGATGTCGGCCGGCATCGGCTTCATCAGCACCATCTTCTTCAGCACGTCCTCCGGCGGATAGACGGTCGGGTCCTGCGCGACGGCCGGCGTGACGAACTGGTGCGCCGCCTTGTTCGCGGTCGGATAGAACACCGTGTTGGTGATCGCCGCGTTGACCTTCGCGTCGGACACGTAGTTGATCCACTTCATCGCGGCCTCGGGGTGCGGCGCATCCTTCGGCACCACCATCACGTCGAACCACAGCAGCCCGCCTTCCTTCGGGTTCGAGAACTTGATGTCGTACGCGCGTTTCGCCTCGGCCGCGCGGCGATGCGCGATGCCGACGTCGCCCGACCAGCCGAGCACGACGCACACGTCGTTGTTCGCGAGGTCGTTGATGTAGCCCGACGAGTTGAACTGCGTGATGTACGGGCGAACCTTCTTCAGCACCTCGAACGCGGCCTGGTAGTCGCCGGGGTTCTTGCTGTTCGGATCGCGGCCCATGTACTGCAGCGTCGCCGCGAACACGTCGACCGCCTGGTCGAGGAACGACACGCCGCAGCTCTTCAGCTTCTCCATGTTGGCCGGGTCGAACACCAGCGCCCAGCTGTCGACCGGCGCCTTGTCGCCGAGCGCCTTCTTCACCGCCTGCGCGTTGTAGCCGATGCCGTCGGTGCCGTATGCCCACGGCACGCCGTACTGGTTGCCCGGATCGGCGTCCGCGATCATCTTCATCAGCAGCGGATCGAGGTTCGCGAGATTCGGGATCTTCGACTTGTCGAGCTTCTGGTAGACGCCGGCCTGGATCTGCTTGGCCATGTAGTTCGACGTCGGCACGACGATGTCGTAGCCCGAGCTGCCGGCGAGGAGCTTCGCCTGCAGCGTGTCGTCGCTGTCGTAGTTGTCGTACTTGACGTGGATGCCGGTCTGTTTCTGGAAGTTCGGGATCGTGTCCGGCGCGATGTAGTCGGACCAGTTGTACACGTTCAGCTCGTCCGCGTGGGCGCACGGGCTGGCGACCGACGTGAACGCGGCAGCGGCGGCGAGGGCCGCGATGGAACAGGCTTGGCGAAGAAAGCAGGCACGCATGGTGGAGTTCCCCTGGTTATGGCGGCGTGCGGCGCCCGCCGCACGCCCGTAGTCAAAGCCGTTACGAAAGGCCCAGCTGCTGGGCGGTTGCATCGACGGCTTTCTTCGCCTTCGATACGAGTTCGTCGATTTCCTGACGCGAGATCACGAGCGGCGGCGACAGCAGCATCCGGTCGCCGGTCGCACGCATGACCAGGTTGCCGTTGAAGCAGAAGTCGCGGCAGATCGTGCCCACCTCGCCGCCGTTCGCGAAGCGGCGGCGCTCGGCCGGCGCCTGCGCGAGCTGCAGGCTCGCGACCATCCCCTGGCCGTGCACCTCGCCGACGATCGGATGCTGCGCGAAGGTGTCGCGCATCAGCGCCTGGAAGTACGGGCCCGTGTCGCGCTTCACGCGCTCGACGATGCCTTCGTCGCGCAGCAGCTTCAGGTTCGCGACCGCGACGGCCGCCGCGACCGGGTGGCCCGAGTACGTGAGGCCGTGATTGAACTCGCCGTTGTCGATGATCGGCCGCGCGACGCGCTCGTGAATGCCGACCGCGCCCATCGGCACGTAACCGGACGTGAGGCCCTTGGCCATCGTGATCAGGTCGGGCTCGAAGCCGAAGTGCTGGTGTGCGAACCATTCGCCGGTGCGCCCGAAGCCGCCGATCACTTCGTCGGCGACCAGCAGGATGTCGTACTTGCGGCAGATCCGCTGGATCTCCGGCCAGTACGTCGACGGCGGGAAGATCACGCCGCCCGCGCCCTGGAACGGCTCGCCGATGAACGCGGCGACGTTCTCCGCGCCGAGCTCGAGGATCTTCGCCTCCAGTTGCTGTGCGCGGGCGAGGCCGAACGCTTCGGGCGTCTCGCCCGCTTGCGCTTCGCCGAAGAAGTACGGCTGATCGATGTGCACGATGTGCTCGACCTTCGACGGCATCTGCTCGTGCATGTAGTCCATCCCGCCGAGCGTCGCGCCGGCGATCGTCGAGCCGTGATAGCCGTTGTGGCGCGAGATCACGTACTTCTTCTGCGGCTTGCCCTGCACGCGCCAGTATTGATAGACGAGGCGCAGCACGGTGTCGTTGCCTTCCGAGCCGCTGTTGCAATAGAAGAAGTGGTTGAAGCCCGCGGGCGTGACTTCGGCGAGCATCGCCGACAGTTCGATCACCGGCGGGTGCGTGGTCTTGAAGAACGTGTTGTAGAACGGCAGATCCTGCAGCTGGCGATACGCGGCGTCGGCGAGTTCCTTGCGGCCGTAGCCGACGTTCACGCACCACAGGCCGGCCATCCCGTCGATGATCTTGTTGCCGTCCGAGTCCCACAGGTACACGCCGTCGGCCTTCACGATCACGCGGCTGCCGGCGCGATTGAGCGCGCCCATGTCCGAGAACGGATGGATGTGGTGCGCGGCGTCGAGCGCGCGGTATTCGGCGGTCGTGCGCGCCTGCGTGGTGCGCGGTGCGGTGGCCGGCGCGGCCGGCTGGACCCAGGCGGATTCGTTGCGGTAAGTCATGTTTTCTCCGTATTTCCGTAATGCGATCGTGCGCCGCTTACACGTGCAGCAGCAGATGACGGCGTTCCCACGAGCTGATCACGCGGAAGAACGCTTCGTATTCGGTTTCCTTCAGCGCGAAATACGCCTTCAGGAACTTGTCGCCGAGGATGCCGGCGAGCGGCTCGCACGCGGCCATCAGCGTGAGCCCTTCCTCCAGGTTGCGCGGCAGCTGGTACGGCAGCGAGTAGCCGTCGCTGACGAGCGGCTCGGTCGGCTCGAGGCGCTGCGTCATCCCGAGGTAGCCGGCTGCGAGCGTCGCCGCGAGCGCGAGATACGGGTTGCAGTCGACGCCCGGAATGCGGTTCTCGATGCGGCGCGCGGCCGGCCCCGAATGCGGAATGCGGAAGCCCACCGTGCGGTTGTCGTAGCCCCACTGCACGTTGATCGGCGCGGCCATGAAGCGCGACAGCCGGCGATACGAGTTGATGTACGGCGCGAAGATCGGCATCAGCGCGGGCGTGTACTTCTGCAGCCCGGCGAGGTAGTTGTAGAACAGCGACGTCGCGCCGCCCGTCTCCGGCGACGTGAACAGGTTGCGGCCCGTTTCCTCGTCGACGATGCTCTGGTGCACGTGCATCGCGGAGCCCGGCTCGCCTTCCATCGGCTTGGCCATGAAGGTCGCGTACATGCTGTGGCGCAGCGCGGCCTCGCGCACCGTGCGCTTGAACAGGAACACCTGGTCCGCAAGCGACAGCGCGTCGCCGTGCATGAAGTTGATCTCCATCTGCGCGGCGCCCACTTCGTGGATCAGCGTGTCGATGTCGAGGTTCTGCATTTCGCAGTATTCGTAGATGTCCTCGAACAGCGGATCGAACTCGTTGACGGCCTCGATCGAATACGACTGGCGGCCCGTCTCGGGGCGGCCCGTGCGGCCGACCGGCGGACGCAGCGGCAGGTCCGGATCCTTGTTCATGTCGACCAGGTAGAACTCCAGCTCGGGCGCGACCACGGGCTTCCAGCCCTTCGCCTTGTACAGCTCGAGCACGCGGCGCAGCACGTAGCGCGGCGAGATCTCGACCGGCGAGCCGTCGAAGTGCACGCAGTCGTGGATCACCTGCGCGGTCGGATCGACGGCCCACGGAATCAGGCGGATGGTCGACGTGTCGGGCACGCACACCATGTCGGGGTCGGTCACGCCGGTCAGCGAACCGTCTTCCGGATATTCGCCGGTGACCGTCTGCACCATCACGGCCTGCGGCAGCCGCATCGATTCGCCGGACGTGAACTTGTTGCGCGGCGTGATCTTGCCGCGCGCGATGCCGGCCATGTCGGGGATGATCGCTTCGATCTCGGTGATCCGGTGCTGCTTCAGAAAGTCTTCGATGTCTTGCATGTTCGTTCTCGTTATGTGGGTCGGCGCGCTCATGCGAGCGCAGCGGAGCACGCGGCCTGCGTGCGCGCGTGGCGGCGTGCGCGGCATGCGTCGCCGAACGCGCGGAAGATCGCCGTGGACAGCGGGTCCTGCGCGTGCCGCCATTCCGGATGCCATTGCACGGCGAGCGCGAACGCCGGTGCGTCGACGACGCTGACGGCTTCGATCAGACCGTCCGGCGCGACGGCTTCGACGGCGAGGCCGGCGCCGAGCTGCGCGATGCCTTGCTTGTGCAGCGAGTTGACGTGGACGTCGTCGCGGCCGCCGGCGAGCGTGTGCAGCAGGCCGCCCGGCGTCAGATGCACGACGTGCGCGGGGCCGTACTGCGTGTCCATCGGCGCGTCGTCGTCCTCGCGGTGATCGTCGAGGCCCGGCACTTCGTGCACGCGCTGATGCAGCGTGCCGCCGCAGACGACGTTCAGCTCCTGAAAGCCGCGGCAGACGGCGAGCACCGGCACGCCGGCGTCGAGCGCGGCGCGCAGCAGCGGCAGCGTCGTCGCGTCGCGGGCCGGATCGTGCTTGGTGCCGGGCGCGCTCGGCTCGCCGCCGTATCGATGCGGCTCGACGTTCGAGTAGCTGCCGGTAAACAGCAGGCCGTCGACCGTCGCGAGCACGTCGTCCACCGACTGGCGATCGCCGAGCGCGGGCAGCACCATCGCAAGCGCGTGCGCGCCGTCGACGATCGCCGCGACGTACTTGTCGCCGACCGTATGCGACGCGTGAGCGCCGATCTGCGTGAGGTCGGCAGTGATGCCGACGAGAGGTTTCCTTTCCATGACGTCTATCAGTTGTGCGTAGGGCGTGTGCGTGCGCGGTTCCCGAACGTGCAGGAACGCAGGCGCGACACGGCCCCGCAGCCGCGCGCAACACGCGAGGCCGCTGATGAATGGGCACGACGGGACGATTGGCGACCCGTGCTGTGCGCGACGGTCAGGCCGTCGTTCGTTTCGCTGCGCGACGCGACGCAGCAACGAATGCGCGAACGCGTTCCGTCACCGCGCGGATGGCGCGGTTAGCGAGCAGGCAGCAGAAACGAACGACGAAAAAGGGGAGAGGCGCTACGGCAGCAGCGACGCGACTTCGTCGGTGTCGACGGCCACGAATGCACGTGCGGAAACAGCGTTGTGACGCCGAACGGAACGACGGGACAGGATGGTGTAGATCGACAGGTGCAGCAGGCGAGGACTATGCCAGCCGCAACTGCCATCGGAAGCGGGGCCGGCGCTGCGCGAACTTCGCGCATCGCGTCGATCCCACCTCACCAGAGGGCCACGGACTCTCACGATTACACTCGACTGGGTTGTTGAAAGTATTGAACACCTGATCGTTTCGGCGCGCGAGGCGTTTAAAATAATCGAGGTGCCCGATCCGCATCATTGACGTCGAACTGCACCGGTTTTTGCGTTGCGATAACGCTTTTGGTGCGGATGATCGACGAATGACGCTGACCTGAGAGCCAGCATATACGAGCCAAAAACGCCGTCAAATGTTTTTTGTCGGTGTCGTGTCAGGGCTTTCCCGAGGCATTCCGAATAAAAGATTCTTAAATGGAATGACCCGCTCGCTGTTCATTATTTCGAACGCCTTTCAGGGTTTTCCCCGCTGATCCGGGCGATAAAGTGATTAGAATATTCAACGGCAGCCAATGCGTCGCTTCACTTTTTTCCCGCACTCCTATCGTGTCCGAAACCGAATCGATGTCCACTGAAGTCGCCGAGCGTCTGCGTTTCGTGCGCAACAAGCATGGCCTGTCGCAGCGCGAGCTCGCAAAGCGCGCGGGCGTCACCAACGGCGCGATCTCGCTGATCGAACAGGGGCGCGTGAGCCCGTCGGTCGGCTCGCTGAAGAAGCTGCTCGAATGTATTCCGATGAGTCTCGCCGAGTTCTTCACGTTCGAACTGGTCGAGTCGCGCTCGGTCGTGTCGCGTCGCGATCAGATGCCGAACCTCGGCAACGACGCGCTCGCGTTTCATCTCGTCGGCGCGGGCGTGAAGGATCGCAACATGTGCATCATGCGCGAGATCTATCAGCCGCTCGCCGATACCGGCGCGGAGATGCTCGCGCATGCGGGGCACGAGGGCGGCGTCGTCGTGTCGGGGCGGCTCGAGCTGACCGTCGACGGCGAGACGTGGCTGCTCGATCCCGGAGACGGCTACTACTTCGAAAGCCGTTTGCCGCACCGTTTTCGCAATCCCAGCGCGGAGCAGCTCTGCGAGGTCGTGTCGGCCAATTCGCCGGCCACCTTCTGACCGCGCATCACCGCATTCGCCGCCGGCAGCGTTGCCGTTGCGCGGCGTGCCGCAGCGCGAATGCCAAACAATGAGAAATCCTGATGAACAAGTTGACTTTGGCTGACTGGCAGGACAAGGCGGCGTCGCTCCGGATCGAAGGGCGCGCATTCATCGACGGCGCGTCGCGCGACGCGCACGGCGGCAAGACGTTCGACTGCGTGAGCCCGATCGACGGCCGCGTGCTCGCGAAGGTGGCTGACTGCGGCGAAGCCGACGTGAACGCGGCGGTCGCGGCCGCGCGGCGTGCGTTCGACGCCGGCGTGTGGGCCGGGCTGAACCCGCGCGCGCGCAAGGCCGTGCTGCTGCGCTGGGCCGCGCTGATGCGCACGCATCTCGACGAACTCGCGCTGCTCGAGACGCTCGATGCGGGCAAGCCGATCGGCGACACGACGACGGTCGACGTGCCGGGCGCCGCGTATTGCGTCGAGTGGTTCGCCGAAGCGATCGACAAGGTCGGCGGCGAAGTCGCGCCGGCCGATCATCATCTGGTGGGCCTCGTCACGCGCGAGCCGGTCGGCGTGGTCGCGGCGGTCGTGCCGTGGAACTTCCCGATCCTGATGGCCGCGTGGAAGTTCGGGCCGGCGCTCGCGGCCGGCAACAGCGTCGTGCTGAAGCCGTCGGAGAAATCGCCGCTGACCGCGATCCGGGTCGCGCAGCTCGCGTACGAGGCCGGCATCCCGGCCGGCGTGTTCAACGTCGTGCCGGGCGCGGGCGAGCCGGGCAAGCTGCTCGCGCTGCATCGCGACGTCGACTGCATCGCGTTCACCGGCTCGACCGCGGTGGGCAAGCTGATCATGCAGTACGCCGCGCAGTCGAACCTCAAGCGCGCGTGGCTCGAGCTCGGCGGCAAGTCGCCGAACATCGTGCTGCCCGATTGTCCGGATCTCGAGCGCGCCGCGCAGGCCGCCGCGGGCGCGATCTTCTACAACATGGGCGAGATGTGCACGGCCGGCTCGCGCCTGCTCGTGCATCGCGACATCAAGGACGCGTTCATCGAGAAGCTGGTCGCGGCCGCGCGTGCGTACGTGCCGGGCAATCCGCTCGATCCGTCGGTGTCGATGGGCGCGATCGTCGACGGCATCCAGCTCGAGCGCGTGCTCGGCTACATCGAAGCGGGGCGCAGCGAGGGCACGCTGGTCACCGGCGGCGCGCGCGTGCGGCAGGAGACGGGCGGCTTCTACGTCGAGCCGACCGTGTTCGAGGTGAAGCCCGACGCGAAGATCGCGCGCGAGGAGATCTTCGGGCCGGTGCTGTCGGTGATCGTGTTCGACGATGTCGACGAGGCCGTGCGGATCGCGAACGACACCGAATACGGGCTCGCGGCCGCCGTCTGGACGTCGGACCTGACGACCGCGCACGACGTGTCGCGCCGGCTGCGCGCGGGCACGGTGTGGGTGAACTGCTACGACGAAGGCGGCGACATGAACTTCCCGTTCGGCGGCTACAAGCAGTCGGGCAACGGCCGCGACAAGTCGCTGCATGCGCTCGAGAAATACACCGAGCTGAAGTCGACGCTGATTCGGTTGCGTTGAGGTGGGAGCGGGGCGCGTGGCGCCGTACCGCCGCCGCGCCCCGTCTGCGTCAAGCCGCGCGCAGCGTCGGATGGAAGCCCGCGGCCTCGATCACCGATTGCACGCGTTCGGCGCCCTGCGCCGATTCGACCTTGACCGTCTTCGCGGCCACGTCGATGTCGAGCTTCGCGGCGGGATCGGCGGCCGTCACCGCGCGCGTGATCGCATTGGCACAGCCGCCGCAGGTCATGTCCTGGACTTCGAATTCCATCGTGTTCTCCTGAGTTGACGATTGACGAGTAGGTTCAGCATGAAGCTTGCCATGGTGGGAAGGTCAAGCGGCGCGCGAGGGTTTTCGTCAGCGTGAAGTCAGACGAATCGATCGCCTCCGCCCGTCCGAATTTTTCCCGATTGACGGTGCGATGACGGGGCCAAAACGCGCCGCTCGCGTTGCCCGGCGCGGTGCGGCACGTGCGCGCACCCATCGATCTTCCCGATTGCTTTAAGGATACGCCAGGGTGAAAATGCGAATCGCTCTTAATATCAATCCGCTTCGGCATTTCACCTCATGATGCACATGAATCGTTTCGCTCTCGGTTTCGCCGTCGCCCTGCTCGGCGCATCGGCCAGCTCCGCATTCGCCGCCGACGACGTCGTCAACCTGACGTTGAAGGACCACAAGTTTTCGCCCGACGGCGTGACGATCCCGGTCGGCAAGCGCGTGAAGTTCGTCGTGAAGAACCTCGACGCGACGCCCGCGGAATTCGAGAGCGACGACTTCAAGGCGGAGAAGGTCGTGCCGGCCGGCAAGTCGGTCGAGATCCTCGTCGGGCCGCTGAAGGCCGGGACTTACGAGTTCCACGACGAGTATCACGAAGCGCAGTCGAAGACGCACCTCACCGTCAAGTAAGCGGACGCCGCCATGCTGTCAACTGCCCTGATCGTGTTCCGTGAAGTGCTCGAGGCCGCGCTCGTCGTGTCGATCGTGATGGCCGCCACGAAGGGCGTGCCGCGCCGCGGCTGGTGGGTCGGCGGCGGGCTCGTCGGCGGCGTGATCGGCGCGGGCCTGATCGCGGCGTTCGCCGACGCGATCTCGCAGTGGGCGTCCGGCATGGGGCAGGAAGTCTTCAACGCGGGCGTGATGTTCGTCGCGACGCTGATGCTGGCGTGGCACTGCATCTGGATGAGCCGGCACGGCCGTGAGATCGCGCTGCAGATGGGCGAGGTCGGCCGCGCGGTGGCGGCCGGCAGCCGGCCGCTGACGGGGCTCGCGATCGTGGTCGGCGCGGCAGTGCTGCGCGAAGGCTCGGAGGCCGTGCTGTTCCTGTACGGCATCGCGGCCGGCGACCCTGGGCAGACGCCGCAGATGATCGCCGGCGGCCTGCTCGGCGTGCTCGGCGGCGCGGGCCTCGGCTACGCGATGTACGCGGGCCTGCTGCAGATTCCGCTGAAACGCCTGTTCTCGGTCACCAACGTGCTGATCGTGCTGCTCGCGGCCGGGATGGCGAGCCAGTGCGTGGGCTTTCTGCTCGCCGCGGGCCTCGTGCCGTCGTGGGGCGATGCGGTGTGGGACACGTCGTGGCTGCTGAAGGAATCGAGCGTCGTCGGCAAGGCGCTGCATGCGCTGATCGGCTATACCGCGCGTCCGGCCGGCATCCAGATCGCCGCGTACGTCGCGACGCTGGTCGCGATCGTCGCGCTGGCACGGCTCGTCGGCCGGCCGCAGCCGGCCGTGCGGCCGCCGCGCGCCGCGGCCTGAATTTCCGCTATCCGCATGCAACAAGGGGCGTCGTCGACGCCCCTTGTTGCATGCGCCCGTCGTGCGGGCCGTTCACTGATGACCGTCGATCCACGCGCGGGCCCATTCGAGGCCGGCTTCGCGCGCTTCGTCCTCGGTATCGAACACGCCGAGCACGCCCGACGCTTCGACGAGCCGGTTGTTCTGCGTGATCGTGCCGCTCGCCGCGAACCGTTCGGGTTGCAGGATCTCGTCCTGCTGCAGGATCGCATGGCCCCAGATCTGGTAGCCGTGATAGGTCTGCGCTTCCATTATCGCGTCACCTCCGCGGAGCGGCTGCCGGTGCCGACGCGCAGCACGTTGCCGTCCGGCGTGTATTGCCGCGGGATGTCGGAGAAGCCAAGCGCGTGCTGCGGGTCCGGCGCGGCCGGCTGCATCACGGTGAGCCGGCCGGGCGCGGGCTGCGCGACCGGGCGCGGCGCGGCCGGCGCGTCGGCCGCCGCGGCAGGCGGTCGATGCGGCGTGGCTTTGACGGCTTGCGCGACGCGGCGCTTGTGCGGCTTGACGGAAGCCTTCGGTTGAGCGCTGGCGTGCTTTTCCGCGGTCTTGCCGCCGGCATGCGAGTCGGCACTGCTGCCGGTACGTGCGGTAGGCGTATGGGCATCCGCCGCGTGCGCGGCCGGCGTGCGCGCCTCGGGCGGGTTCCAGACCTCGACGTAGTGCTCGGCCGCCCAGCCCGTCGACGCGACGCTCAGCGCCAGCAATCCGCATCCAAACAGTCTTACCATGGTCTCTCCGTCAGTCTCGTCGGCGCGCCGGGCTGCGCTGCGCCGATTGCTTATTCCACCGTCACCGACTTCGCGAGGTTGCGCGGCTTGTCGACGTCGGTGCCGCGCGCGCACGCGGTGTGATACGCGAGCAGCTGCAGCGGCACGACGTGCAGGATCGGTGACAGCTGCCCGTAGTGTTCCGGCATCCGGATCACGTGCAGGCCGTCGTCGTTGACGATCTGCGTGTCGGCGTCGGCGAACACGTACAGCTCGCCGCCGCGCGCGCGCACTTCCTGCATGTTCGACTTCAGCTTCTCGAGCAGCGTGTCGTTCGGCGCGACCGTGACGACCGGCATCGCTTCCGTGACGAGCGCGAGCGGCCCGTGCTTCAGCTCGCCGGCCGGATAGGCTTCGGCGTGGATGTACGAGATTTCCTTCAGCTTCAGCGCGCCTTCGAGCGCGATCGGGTAATGCAGCCCGCGGCCGAGGAACAGCGCGTTTTCCTTGCGTGCGAATTCCTCCGACCACGCGATGATCTGCGGCTCGAGCGCGAGCACGCTGTTCAGCGCGGCCGGCAGGTGGCGCAGCTGCTTCAGGAATTGCGCTTCCTGCGCGGCGTCGACGTGCCCGCGCAGCTTGCCGAGCGTCGCCGCCAGCACGAACAGCGCGACGAGCTGCGTCGTGAACGCCTTGGTCGACGCGACGCCGATCTCGGTGCCCGCGTGCGTGAGGAACTGCATCTCGGTGAGCCGCACCATCGCGCTCGTCGCGACGTTGCACACGGCGAGCGTGTGCGTGTGGCCGAGCGACTGCGCGTGCTTGAGCGCCGCGAGCGTGTCGGCCGTCTCGCCCGACTGCGAGATCACGAGCACGAGCTGGCGCGGGTTCGGCACCGACTCGCGGTAGCGGTATTCGCTCGCGATCTCGACCTGGGTCGGGATCTTCGCGATCGATTCGAGCCAGTACTTCGCGGTGAGGCCCGAGTAGTAGCTGGTGCCGCACGCGAGGATCAGCAGGCTGTCGATGTTCGCGAACGCAGCGCTTGCCGCCGCGCCGAACAGCGTCGGCTCGAACGCTTCGGTTTGCGGCACCGTGTCGCTGATCGCGCGCGGCTGCTCGAAGATTTCCTTCTGCATGAAGTGGCGATAGGGGCCGAGCTCGACCGCGCCGCCGTACGCGCTGACCACGCGCGTCTCGCGCTCGACGAGCGCGCCGTGGCGATCGACGATCTTCACGCCGTCGAGCGACAGTTCGCAGACGTCGCCTTCTTCGAGGAACGTGAAGCGGTCGGTGCTGCCGGCCAGCGCGAGCGCATCGGACGCGAGGAAGTTCTCGCCGTCGCCGTGGCCGACCACGAGCGGCGAGCCCTGGCGCGCGCCGACGACGGTGTGCGGCTGATCCTTGTGCGTGACCGCGATCGCGTATGCGCCGTGCAGCTGCTGCACGGCCTCGCGCACCGCTTCGAACAGATCGCCGCGATACAGGCTGTGCACCAGATGCGCGATCACTTCGGTGTCGGTCTGCGACACGAACTCGTAGCCCTTCGCGCGCAGCGCGTCGCGCAGCGTCTCGAAGTTCTCGATGATGCCGTTGTGGACCAGCGCGAGCGCGTTCGACGAGAAGATCGGATGGGCATTCTGCGTGACGGGCGCGCCGTGCGTGGCCCAGCGCGTGTGCGCGACGCCGGTCGTGCCTTCGAGATGGGCTTCGTGGACCTGCGCGTCGAGATCGGCGACGCGCGCGACGCTGCGCGCGCGGCGCGGTGCGTCGGGTTCGAGCACGGCGACGCCGCACGAATCGTAGCCACGGTATTCGAGGCGCCGCAATCCTTCGATCAGCACCGGAACGATATTACGCTGCGCAACTGCGCCGACAATGCCGCACATGAGTCGTCAATCCCTGTAAGTCGAAGCGGGCGCCGTGCCGACGCCCGCCGTAGATGTTCAGCTTTTCTTCTTGACCGGGCGGACGTAGCCGCTCTTCGCGGTCTGCGTCTTCTCGTTCAATGCGAGCGTGCCTTCGGCGACGTCCTTCCAGACCGTCGTGCCGGCCGCGATCGTCACGCCCCGGCCGACGCGCACCGGCGCGACGAGCTGCGTGTCCGAGCCGACGAACACGTCGTCCTCGATCACGGTGCGGAACTTGTTCGCGCCGTCGTAGTTGCAGGTGATCGTGCCCGCGCCGATGTTCACGCGCGCGCCGATGTCGGCGTCGCCGATGTAGGTCAGGTGGTTCGCCTTCGAGCCGTGGCCGATCACCGCGTTCTTCACCTCGACGAAGTTGCCGACGTGCGCCTCGTCCGCGAGCTGCGCGCCGGGGCGCAGCCGCGCGTACGGGCCGATCACGGTGTTCGCGCCGAGCTGGGCGCCGTCGATGTGCGTGAACGCGTCGATGCGCGTGCCCACGCCGATCGACGCGTTGCGGATCACGCAGTTCGGGCCGACCGTCACGTCGTCGGCGAGCGTCACGTCGCCTTCGAACACGCAGTTCACGTCGATCGACACGTCGCGGCCGCAGCGCAGCGTGCCGCGCACGTCGACGCGCGCCGGATCGGCCAGCGTGACGCCTTCGACGAGCAGCGCATCGGCGACGTTGCGCTGATGGATGCGCTCCAGCTCCGCGAGCTGCGCCTTGCTGTTCACGCCGAGCGTTTCCCACTCGTCGTCGGGCTGCGTGGTGACGATCTCGAAGCCGGCCTCGATCGCGAGCTCGACCACGTCGGTCAGGTAGTACTCGCCCTGCGCGTTCTCGTTCTTCAGCGCGCCGAGCCACATCGACAGCTGCGCGGTCGGCGTGACGATGATGCCGGTGTTGATCTCGGCGATCTTCAACTGCTCGGGCGACGCGTCCTTCTGCTCGACGATGCGCGTGACGAAGCCCGCCGCGTCGCGCAAGATTCGGCCGTAACCGGTCGGCTCGTCGAGCGTGACGGTCAGAATCCCGTAGCGGCCGTCGTGTGCCGCGTCGACCAGACGCTTGAGCGTCGTTGCACGCGTGAGCGGCACGTCGCCGTACAGCACGAGCGTCGGTTGCGCGGAATCGAGCAGCGGCAGCGCCTGGCGCACCGCGTGGCCGGTGCCGAGCTGCTCGGCCTGCACCGCGAACTGCACGTCGGGCGCGGCGACCGCGGCCTGCACCTGCTCGGCGCCATGCCCGACGACGACGACGAGCCGGGACGGCTGCAGCGTGCGCGCGGTAGCGATGACGTGGGAGAGGAGCGGCCTGCCGGCCAGGGGATGGAGCACTTTCGGCAGCGCGGAACGCATGCGCTTGCCGGTGCCTGCCGCCAAAATCACGATATTCATGGCGCCAGCTTGTCAGAGGAGTTCGAAGCCGTCCATTTTAGCATGCGGCCCCTGGCGTCCCGGGCCTGTCGCGGCGCGGCGACAGCGCCGCAACGGGCGCTCGCGCGCCGTCGCGACGCGCGTTCCGGCCCCTGCTTACAGGTCGTCGAACTGTACGATGGAGATCGGCCGCGCGGCGCCGCTCGTCGTGTTGCCCGCCGCGTTGCCCGCGGCATCGCCGGACGCGCACGGCTCCTCGTCGAACGCGATGTCGCCCAGCGGATCGGCCACGCCGGTCGCGCGCAGCGACGCGAACGGGAACAGGCCGGTATCCATCAGGTGCGACGGCACGACGTTGGCGAGCGCGCTGAACATGTTGTCGACACGGCCCGGGAAGCGCTTGTCCCATTCGCGGATCAGCGCCTTCATTTCCGCGCGCTTCAGGTTCGGCTGGCTGCCGCACAGGTTGCACGGGATGATCGGGAATTCGCGCAGCTCGGCGTATTTCTCGAGATCGGTTTCCTTCACGTACGCGAGCGGGCGGATCACGACGTTCCTGCCGTCGTCCGACTGCAGCTTCGGCGGCATCCCCTTCAGCTTGCCGCCGTAGAACATGTTCAGCAGCAGCGTCTGCAGGATGTCGTCGCGGTGATGGCCGAGCGCGATCTTGGTCGCGCCGAGCTCGCCGGCCACGCGGTACAGGATCCCGCGGCGCAGCCGCGAGCACAGCGAGCAGGTCGTCTTGCCCTCCGGCACGAGCCGCTTGACGATGCTGTAGGTGTCCTGGTTCTCGATGTGGAACGGCACGCCGATCTGCGTCAGGTATTCCGGCAGCACGTGCTCGGGGAAGCCCGGCTGCTTCTGGTCGAGGTTGACCGCGACGATGTCGAAGTCGATCGGCGCGCGCTCGCGCAGGCGCAGCAGCACGTCGAGCATCGCATAACTGTCCTTGCCGCCCGACAGGCAGACCATCACCTTGTCGCCGGCCTCGATCATGTTGTAATCGCCGATCGCCTGGCCGACCTGGCGCGCGATCCGCTTGAACAGCTTGTTGTTTTCGTACGCTTCCTTCTGCTCGCGGCGCGTCAGCGCGCGGCGGCCGGAGTCGGCGGCGATGGCTTCGGTGGCGGCGCCGTCGGCCGCCGTGTCGTTCGTTTGGGGGGCGTTCATGCGCGCTCCTCGTCCTTGATGCGAAAGACTTCGACGCCGACGGCGTCGCAGTCCGGATAGGCGTCCGGTTTCTCGGTACAGACGCGTACCGCGCGCACGGCATCGTGCGCCAGCAGGGTCGCGGCGATCGCGTCGCACAGCGTTTCCTGCAGATGGATGTGGCCGCGCGCGAGACATTGCGCGACGCTTTGCTTCATCAGATCGTAGTCGACGACTTCATGCAGCCGGTCGTCGATCGGGGTCGACTGCGCGAGCGGCACGAACAGGTCGACGTTGATGACGACGCGCTGCTCGCCGCGCTTCTCGTGTTCGAAGGCCCCGATGTTGATGTGCACCTCGTAGTCGCGCAGGTAGAGCCTGCGGCAGTCCGCGAGGCGGGGGTGCAGGAGAGCGGAAAACATGGTCGTCCCAGTCAAATTGGCGTGCGCACACGCAAAGCGGCGCGGGCGGCGGCCCGCGGGCCGCGCGCTCGCGCGCGATTCATTCATTCGGGCCGGCGTCCGGCGGCACCAGGTGCTCGCCGCCGTCGACGGTCAGCGTCGCGCCCGTGACGCCGGGCGCGCTCGCCAGATAGCAGGCGGCCGCGGCGATGTCGTCGGCCTGCGGCGCGTGGCCGCGCACCAGCGCCGCGACCCGCACCTTCGGCGCGAGCGACAGCGCCAGCGCGGCGGTCGCGCGGTTCAGCGCGGCCTGCATCAGCGCATGCGAGAACTGCGCGGGCGCCGGGTGAAACAGTGCCTGATCGAGCACGTGGATCGCGCACGCGCGCAGCGCCTCGTCGTCGCGCGCCGCGTCGGGCGTCGCGTCGGCGAGCGCGCGGGCCAGCGCGAGCGCGGCCGTCACGTTGCGCGCGAGCGCGCCGGCCAGCGCCGCGCCGTCGGCCGTGTGCGCGTCGTCGGCGCCCGCGCACGCGCTGACGAACACCGCGCACGCCGGGCGGCCCAGCGCCGCGCCGCACGCGGCGACCAGCCCGCCGGCGTCGGTCTCCCGCGCCAGATCGGCGTCGAGCACGACCGCGCGGCGGCCGCGCGCGGCGACTTCGGCGATCAGCGCGTCGGCCGCCGCACGCGGCGCGCCGGGGCTGCGCTGCAGCGCGACGTCCCAGCCGCGCTGCGCGAATTGCGTCGCGAGCGCACGGCCGAGCGTGGCGGCGTCGGCCGCGCTGCCGAGCGCGCCGGCGACGAGCGCGATGCGCGGGGGCGACGTATCGGCTGAAACGGTCATTTACAATGCCGGGATGAACCCGAAAGCTCACGAACCCGCTAGTTTACCTGCTCCCGGCCCCGACGCGCTCGCGCAGTCCGAAACCCTTGCCGCGCAACTGCGCGACGAGATCGCGGCGGCCGGCGGCTGGCTGCCGTTCGATCGCTTCATGGAGCGCGCGCTGTATGCGCCCGGCCTCGGCTATTACAGCGGCGGCGCGCGCAAGTTCGGCCGCCGCGCCGACGACGGCAGCGACTTCGTGACGGCCCCCGAGCTGTCGCCGCTGTTCGCGCAGACGCTCGCGAATCCGGTCGCGGACGCGCTCGCGGCGAGCGGCACGCGTCGCGTGATGGAATTCGGCGCGGGCACCGGCAAGCTCGCGGCCGGGCTGCTCGCGGCGCTCGACGCGCTCGGCGTCGAACTCGACGAATACCTGATCGTGGATCTGTCCGGCGAGCTGCGCGAGCGGCAGCGCGAGACGATCGCGGCCGCCGCGCCGGCGCTCGCCGGCAAGGTGCGCTGGCTCGACGCGCTGCCGGAGCGCTTCGACGGCGTCGTGGTCGGCAACGAGGTGCTCGACGCGATGCCGGTGCGCCTGTTCGCGAAGGCGGGCGACACGTGGCTCGAGCGCGGCGTCGCGCTCGACGCGCGGCACGCGTTCGTGTTCGAAGACCGCCCGGCGGGCGCGGCCGGCGTGCCGGCGGTGCTCGCGACGCTCGACGTCGGCGACGGCTACGTGACCGAGACGCACGAAGCCGCGCTCGCGTTCACGCGCACCGTGTGCACGATGCTCGCGCGCGGCGCGGTGCTGCTGGTCGACTACGGCTTTCCGGCGCACGAGTACTACCATCCGCAGCGCGAGCGCGGCACGCTCATGTGCCACTACCGCCACCACGCGCACGACGATCCGTTCCTGTATCCGGGGCTGCAGGACATCACCGCGCACGTCGAATTCACCGGCATCTACGAAGCCGGCATCGCGACCGGCGCGGACCTGCTCGGCTACACGTCGCAGGCGCGCTTCCTGTTGAACGCGGGCGTCACCGACGCGCTGGCCGCCATCGATCCGTCCGATATCCGCGCATTCCTGCCGGCCGCCAATGCGGTGCAGAAACTGATTTCGGAAGCGGAAATGGGCGAGCTGTTCAAGGTGATCGGCTTCTCGCGCGGCATCGACGGCACGCTCGACGCGTTTGCGCGCGGCGACCGCTCGCACGCGCTCTGAAGGGAGCCGGCGATGCTGCGCTGGCTGATGACGTCGTTCGTCGCGGTGATGATCCTGACGCGCTGCTGGCCGTGGCTCGGCAAGCTGGGCGTCGGGCGCCTGCCGGGCGACGTCACGCTCACACTGGGCGGCCGGCGCTACCCGTTCCCGTTCATGTCGACGCTGGTGCTGACGATGCTTCTGTCGATGGTCGCGCGGCTGCTGTGAGCGGCCCGCAACGGCGGCGGCGCGCCACGGCTGGGGTCGTGGCGCGCGCTTGAGGGTTGGGTTGGTGGCGGCGCGTGAGTCGAAGCTCGAGGTCCAAGCCCGAGGATCAACGCTCGCGGATCAAAGCGCACATCTCAAAGCTCGATCTCGCCGAGGATCCGGTGCGCGAGCGCGATCGCTTCCTCGAATGCCTCTTCCTCGCTCGTGCTCGTCGTATGGACGTCGTAGCGCATGTTTTCGGTCTCGCTGCCGTCGTCCCGGGCGAGGATCACGTAGCCCTGGAACTGGCCGTTGCCGGCGTGGTGCGTATGCGCCTTGGCCGTGTAGATGCCTTTCGTGAACGTGTTCGTGTCCATCATCGTGCCTCTCCCGCAGTAGGACGCCTCATCGTAGCACTGCGGCGCAGCATGTACAGCGCCGCGAAACGGCGACCGATCGACGCGTCGCCGGTGCCCCGTTCGCGGCCCGTCCGCGCCCCGTCACGCGTCATCGTTCGAGCAGCGCCACGACCTCGTCGAGCGTCGGCGCATGGGCGCCCGTATGCCGGCACGCCGCCGCACCGGCCGCGAGCGCGAATGCGAGGTGCTCGCGCCACGAACGCTGTGGCGCGGCCATCAGGCTGAACAGCATCCCGCCGATCGACGCGTCGCCCGCACCGACCGTATCGACCACTTCGACGCGCGGCGGGCTTGCCTCGAGCACGTCGTCGCCGGCGTAGAGCGTGGCCGCTTGCGCGCCGCGCGTGACGAACACCGCCGCACGCGGGTTCAGCGCGCGCACGGCGGCGACCGCGTCGGGGCCGTCGCCGCCGAACAGGTGGCGCAGGTCCTCGTCCGACACCTTGATCAGGTCGGCGAGGCCGGCCATCTTCTCGAGCGTCGGCCGATACGCGGCCGTCATCAGGTTGCGGTAGTTCGGATCGAAGCTGATCTTCACGCCGCGCGCGTGCAGCTGCGCCGCCAGCGCGACCAGCGTGCTCGCGAGCGGCTCGCGCACCAGGCTGATGCAGCCGAAGTGCGCCCACTTCACGTGCTCGGCCCAGCCCTGCGGCAGCCGCGCGGGATCGAACGCGAGGTCGGCGCTCGCGTCGCCGATGAAGAAGTATGCGGGCGGGCGCGTCTCGTGCACGATCGCGAGCAGCGGCGCACGCGGCACGCGCTGCAGGAACCGCAGGTCGAGGCCGGCGGCCTCGCTCGCGCGCCACAGCACGTCGGAGAAGCAGTCCTCGCCGATCGCGCCGGCCAGCGCGCTCGGCGAGCCGAGCCGCGCGACCGCGCGCGCCACGTTCCAGCCGGCGCCGCCCGGCACCGAGGTCCATTGCGCGTCGCCTGCGCGCACCATGTCGGTCAGGATGTCGCCCGCCGACACGAAAGCCGGGAAGGTGCCGCCGCTCATTGCGTCGTCTCGCTGCGCGCCGCGCGCGCCAGGGTCGCGAGCACGTCGTAGCACGCGCCCATCGTGTGATAGTCGGTCTTGCCGGCCGGGCTCTTCTCGTCGCTGTACTTGCGGTTGTCGCAGGTGAGGATGCGGTACCACGCGCCGTAGCGGTGATCGACGAAGTGCGCCCAGCTGTAGCGCCAGATCTCGTCGTACCAGTCCCAGAAACGCTCGCTGCCGGTGCGCGCGCCGAGCATCGCGGCCGCCGCGAAGGTCTCCGCCTGCACCCAGAAATACTTGTTGTGATCGCAGATCGTGAAGTCGGGGCCGAAGCCGTAGCAGAGGCCGCCGTGATCGGCGTCCCACGCGTGCGCGAGCGCCGCGTCGAACAGCTCGGTCGCGCGCGGCACCAGCCAGTCGAGCGGCCGGTGGCGTTCGAGGATCAGCAGCAGCTTCGCCCATTCGGTCTGGTGGCCGGGCTGGAAGCCCCACGGCCGGAAGATGTTCGAGCTGTCTTCCTTGTTGTAGTCCCAGTCGACCGACCAGTCCGCATGGAAGTGCTCCCACACGAGGCCGCCCGACAGCGCCGCCTGGCGCTGCGTGATGTGGCTCGCGACCTTTTCCGCGCGATCCAGATACGTGAGGTGGCCGGTCGCCTCGTACGCGGCGAGCAGCGCTTCGGTCATGTGCATGTTCGCGTTCTGGCCGCGGTACGACGATACGTGCCAGTTCGGCGTCGCGTCGTCGGCATAGAGGCCGGCGGCGGCGTCCCAGAAGCGGTGCTCGGCGAGCTCGAAGGTCGATGCGATCAGCGCGCGTGCTTCGTCGATGCCCGCCATCGTCGCGTGCGCGGCGGCGAGCAGCACGAACGCGAGCCCGTAGCAGTGGCGTGTGGCGTCGAGCGTGGCCTGCTTGCGGCCGTCGCGCCACTCGAGTTCCCAGTCGTAGCCCTGCAGCGCGTCGTCCCAGTGCGCGTCGCGCAGGAAGCGCAGGCCGTGGCGCGCGTAGTCGAGGTGGCGCGTATCGCCGAAATGCCGGTAAGCCATCGCGTAGTTGTAGACGAACCGGCAGCTGCTCACCAGATGCCGCGACGTGGGGTTGTAAATGCTGCCGTCGTCGCGGAAATAGTGGTGGAAGCCGCCCGTCGGGTCGAACGCGTTCGCCGCGTAGAAGCGCAGCGTGTCCTCGACGTGCGACAGCAGGAACGACGGATCGCGGAAGCTCGCGACGAACGGCGCCGCTTGCGCGTGACCGGCCGGCGCGGCCGGAGTGGGTTGGACCGGAGGCATGTTCATGATTCGTGGACCGTGGCGGTATCGAGTGCCGGTGAGCCGGCGGGCTGGCTGCTGGCCCGCACGATCAGCTCGACGGGCAGGGAGATCTCGGTGTGCTCGGGCGCTTCCGCGAGCAGCAGTTCGACGCCGCGGCGGCCGAGCGCCTCCTTGTCGACGGCGAGCGTCGTGAGCGGCGGGTTCGCGTGCGCGGCGGCCGGGATGTCGTCGAAGCCGACGATCGCGATGTCCTGCGGAATCCGCAGGCCGCGCGCGATGCAGACGCGCTGCGCGGCGAGCGCGGCGGCGTCGTTGTATGCGAACACCGCGTCGGGGCGCGGGCCGGGCGCGTCGAGCAGTTGCTCCATCGCGCGCGCGGCGCCGGTGTCGGGGTCGAGGCCGGCGTCGATCGTCACTTCGTAGGCGGGATCGAACAGCTTGCCGGCCTCGAAGAACGCGCGCCGATAGCCGATCGCGCGCTGCGCGATGCTGTAGTGCGCGGCCGAGCCGCCGATGAACGCGATGCGCGAGCGGCCGGTGGCGAGCAGGTGGCGCATCGCGAGCGCGGCGCCGGTCGCATTGTCGATGTTCACCGAACGCAGGCCGGGCGCCCACAGGTCGATCAGCACGAGCGGCCGGCCGGTCGCCGCGAGCGCCTCGATCGTCTCGGGCTCGATGAAGCCGGCTACCGCAATCGCGTCGGGCGCGTGCGGACGCATCTGGCGCAGCACGTCGTCGTTCGGCCCGACCGTGAGCAGCGTGGGCACGATGCCGCGTTCGCGACAGGCGTCTTCGACGCCGTGCAGCACGTGCGAGAAGAACGGGCTCGCGGGAAAGCGGTTGTGCTGGCGATGCAGCAGGAAGGTGAGCCGGCGGATGCGCGGCCGCAACTGCGCCTGGTCGTAGCCGAGCCGGTGCGCGATTTCGACGATGCGCGCGCGCGTGGCCTCGGACAGGCCGGGCTGGTTTTTCAGCGCGCGCGAGACGGTGCCGATCGAGACCTCTGCCGCCCGCGCCACGTCGCGAATGGTGGTGCCCATCGTTCGGGTCCGGTTTGTTTAGGGTGAAGGCGATTGTATAGTAAAAATCCGGGCGCAATTCGGGCCGGATAACCGGGGAATACCCGGAAATAACGGGTTTTTAGGTGCTAATCTGCGAAAACGACGTAACTAAAAATACTAAACAAAACGCGGGAAAGGCAAGGTTGGTGTGGGGCGGTGTTGCGGTGCGCGGGTGGTCGGCGTGAAGTTGCTCATGGGAGCGGCGGCCAGAGAAGGGGCGCGGCGCGGTGGCGGGGG